>NZ_LGDO01000118.1:0-12827 GCF_001279805.1 Streptomyces sp. XY431 | reverse complement strand
CCACCACCCCGACCCCGACCCCGAGCACCCCGACCACCACCGCCGCCCCGGCACAGCCCGACCCGGCCCTCCTCGAAGCGATCGAGGGCTACTACGACGCCGTGCCGCGCAGTTCCGCCCGGGCCGAGGACTTCGGCCCGCTCAGCCTGTTCGTCGCGGAGGGCGCCGGCTGGCCGTACTACGCCCGGCCGGCGCTGGGCCACGAGGGTCCGGCCGTCACCGCGGCGGACGTCCGCCGGGTGCGGGCCCGCCAGCGCGAGCTGGGACTGCCGGAGGCCTTCGAGTGGGTGGCGGAGCACGACCCGCTGCTGCGCGCCGCTGTGGAGGAGGCGGGGCTGACCGTGCACGAGCACCCGCTGCTGGTGCTCGGCCCGCAGGACGGCTACCCGGACGAGCACGGAGTCGGGGACGGGCACGGGCACGGGAACGGGAACGGGGACACCTCCGGACCGGACGGCGTATCGGTGCGGGTGCTGGCCGCCGACGACCCGGCCCTCGCCGAGGCGCTGGCCGTCCCGCACCTGGCGTTCGGCGAGCCGGGTACCGGTGTGGGCAGCGCGGGTCCGGCCGAACTGGCCGTGCGGGCCGAGGCGTTGAAGGCCGACGGGACGGCGGAGCGGCTCGCCGGGCGGATCACCGCCGGGAGGACGGCGCTCGCGGCGGCGTTCGCGGACGGCACGGCGCTCTGCGCGGGCCAGCACAACCCGGTCGGCGAGGTCACCGAGGTGGCCGGGGTGGGCACCCTCCCCTCGGCACGCCGGCAGGGCCTCGCGCAGGCGGTCACCGCGGCCCTGGTCGCGCACGCCCGGGCCGGCGGGGTGCGGACGGTGTTCCTGTCCGCCGCGGACGAGGACGTGGCCCGGATCTACCGCCGGGCGGGCTTCCGCTCCTTCGCGACGGCGCTGATCGCCGAACCGGACACCGAACCGGGAGCGGGAGCCGAACCGGGATCCGGACCGGACACCGAACCGGACACCGGATCCCACTGAGCCGCTCGACCGCCCCCGCCGCTCACTCCGCGTCGTCGTCGTCCTCGCCGCTGACCTCCTCGTCCTCGGCCTCGTCCACCACCCAGACGGCCAGCCGGTCCGCCACCCCGGAGACGGTCAGCCGCCCCTCGCGGATGGCCCGGGCGAGGCTGCGCACCTCACGGGCGGTGGTGGCCACCGTGCAGCCGCTGGCCACCAGATAGGCGTAGGCGACGGCGGTGGCGAACAGCTCGTTGGTCTTCTCCAGCGCCGGCACCCGGATCAGCTGGTGCATCAGGGCGGCGGCGCGGTCCTGCGGCTCGGGGTAGACGGCGATGTCGAAGATCTCGGCCTGGTGCCGGGCGACGGCGGCGAGCAGCGATCCGTAGTCGGTGACCTGCGGGTCACCGGGCGTGTACTGCTCGGCGGTCATGAGCAGCCACGAGAGGTCGACCTCCAGTTTCAACGGCGCACGTCCTGGAGGTCGGCCTCGCCGCGCTGCTCGCCGAACTCGGCCAGGAAGGCCGTCTCGTACTCCTTCATGAACTGCGCGGCCGCGTCGACGAACACCCGCCCCGCCTCGCCCATGTCCTGCTGGACCAGGCGTTCGATGTACTGGTTCATGCTGATCCCCTGCTGCTCCGCCCGCTCCCGGGCCATCTCCGCGGTGGTGGCGTCCACCCGAACGTTCAGCTGCTTCTTACCCATGAATTCAAGCTAGCGCCGAAGTGCTAGCACAACAAGGGCTCGCGCATCCCGCCGCACGCCCCGCCGGCGTACACCCGCACGTCCCACCGGCACGCCCGCCGTACGCCCCTACCGACTACCCGCTCCCCCCTCGTCCGACGCGCCCGGGCCCGCCGGGAGTGAGACTTGAAGAGTTCTTCACCTTCGGAGACTCTGAAGTGCCCTGAGCATTCCCTGGAGCGGCACCGACCGGTTGTGGAGGCCGGCAATGACAGCCATGTTCGACCAGGAGCTGCGCGAGCAGCTCGACCAGGCCCGCAAGGAACTCGCGGCCGCCCGGGCCGAGGGGGACGCCGACGGCGTCCAGGCGTACGAGGGCCGGATCGCCGGGCTGCTGCGGCTCGCCGCCCAGCACGGCGTCGACCTGCCGCACGACGCCCGGGAAGAGGAGCACAACCTGCCCTGAGCCGCCGCACCGGCCCACGAGACGACGGAGGCGGTACCCGCGCGAACGCCGGGTGCCGCCTCCGTCCTGTGCGTGCCGGACCGCCCTGCCGGGCCCGTGCCGCTCCCGTACCTACGCGCCCGCGATCGGCTCCAGGATCGCCACGCACTCGAAGTGGTGCGTCATCGGGAACAGGTCGAACGCCCGCAGCGACACCGGACGGTAGCCGCCCTCGCGGAAGAACCCGAGGTCCCGGGCCAGCGCCGCCGGGTCGCACGCCACGTACGCGATCCGGCGGGCGCCGAGACCGGCCAGGTGCGCGACGGTCTCCCGCCCGGCCCCCGCGCGCGGCGGGTCGAGCACGATGAGGTCGGTGGCGGTGATGCCGGTGCGCGGCAGCAGCGCCTCCACCCGGTCGCACTCGATCTGGACGTTCTCCAGCGCGGCCAGGTTGTGCCGGGCGTCGGCCACCGCCTGCTTGCCGGACTCGATGCCGAGCACCGCCCCGTCCTCGCCGACCCGGTCGGCCAGCGCGCCCGCGAACAGGCCCACCCCGCAGTACAGGTCGAGCGCGTTCTCGCCCCACTGCGGGTCCAGACCGTCCAGGACGGCGTCGACCAGCGTGTCCGGGGCCTCGGGGTGGATCTGCCAGAAGCCGCCGTCGCTGACCCGCCAGGTCCGCCCGGCGGCGCGCTCGCGGACGAAGTTCCGGCCGTGCACCCGGTGGGTGTTGCCCTGCTCGTCGATGCGGCTGATGGAGACCGGCCGGTCCAGTTCGACCAGCGGCAGCTGGGCGCCCGGGGCCGGGGTGAGTACCACCTGGCGGTCGGAGGAGCCGGCCGCGGCGATGACCTCGACCGAGGCGACGCCCGGCCAGTCGTGCGCCTCCACGCCCAGCTCGGTGACGCCCTCGGTGGCGATCAGGCAGCGGTCGATCGGCTGGATGTCGTGCGAGCGGTGCTTGCGCAGCCCGACCTTGCCGGTGCCCGGGTCGACGGCGTACTGGATCCGGCTGCGCCAGGCCGGCACCTGCCCGGCCGGCAGCTTGTCGCCGACCGGCTCGACGCTGCCGTCCCAGCCGGCCTCGGCCGGGGTCAGGCCCGCCAGCTTGGCCAGCTGCTCGGTCAGCACCTGCACCTTGAGCTTGCGCTGGCCGCCGGGCGTCACATGCTGCCAGTCGCAGCCGCCGCACTTGCCGGGCCCGGAGAACGGGCACGGCGGGGCGATCCGCTCCTTGGCGGGCTCCAGCACCTCGACCGCGTCGGCGCGCAGGAAACGCGAGGAGGAGGTGCCCTCGGTGACCTGGACGATCACCTTCTCGCCCGGCAGCGTGTGCCGGACGAACAGCACCCGGCCCTCGTGCCGCGCCACGCAGTGCCCGCCGCCGTGGGCGACCGGACCGACCTCGACCTCGTAGCGCTCGCCGATCAGCGAGTCACCGGCGGGCGTCTTGGGCGCGGACTCGGCGCGGGGCGCGCGGGCGGTGGAGCGCAGCGCGCGGGGCGGGCGCACGGCCTGCTTGCGCGGGCGCGCGCCGTCCTTCGACCGGTCGCCCGGCTGCCCCTGCTGGCCCGAACGGTCGGAACGGTCCGAACGGCCGTCCCGCTCGCCGCGCGGCGCACGCTCGGCCCGGTCCGACCGCCCGGCGCTCCCGGACCGCTCGGCACGCTCGGTGCGCCCGGCCTTCTCCGGCCGGTCGGTGCGCTCAGCACGCTCAGTGCGCTCCGGGGCACGCTCCGGAGCGCGCTCCTCCGGCGCGAGCGGCGCCGTCCGCGCGGTGAGTCCGTCGCGGTCGGTCGCCTCCGGCCGCTGCGGCTTGCCCCAGCGGGGCCGGGCGACCTGCCCCGGCCGGCCGGACGAACCGCCCTTGCGGGCACCCTTGCCGGAGGAGCCGTTGGAACGAGACGGGGTGTTGCGGGTCACTGGGAGGAGTCCTTCTTGCCGCTGTCAGCCGACCCGGCGGGCTTCGCCGAGACTTCCGACTTTACGGCCTTCGGCGCCCGGGGCTCACCACGTCGCACCGCACCCGGCGCCGACCAGGCCTTCTGCGGCTTGCGCCGCTCGGACGACTCCAGCTGCCACGGCACCGAGGTCACCATCACACCCGGCTTGAACAGCAGCCGGCCCTTCAGCCGCAGCGCGCTCTGGTTGTGCAGCAGGTGCTCGTACCAGTGGCCGACCACGTACTCCGGGATGTACACCGAGACCACGTCGCGCGGGCTGCTGCGGCGCAGGTTCTTCACGTAGTCCAGCACCGGCGCGGTGATCTCCCGGTACGGCGAGTCCAGGACCTTCAGCGGCACCTCGATGCCGCGCTCGTCCCACTCCGCGCGCAGCGCCGCGGTGTCCGCCGGATCGACGTTCACGGTCACCGCCTCCAGGGTGTGCGCCCGGGCGAGCCGCGCGTACGCCAGCGCGCGCAGCGCCGGCTTGTGCAGCTTGGAGACCAGGACGATGGCGTGCACCCGGGTGGGCAGCACCACGTCGTCCGGCTCCTCGGCGGCGACCAGCTCCGCCGACACCCGGTCGTAGTGCCGGCGGATCGCCTTCATCATCACGAACAGCACGACCATCGCCGCGATCGCGATCCAGGCGTGGCTGATCTTGGTGGCGAGCACGACGATCAGCACGGCCATGGTCATCACCAGGCCGAAGGTGTTGATCGCCCGGCTGCGCTGCATGTGGCGGCGCTTGGCCGGGTCGGTCTCGGTGCGCAGGTGCCTGGTCCAGTGCCGGATCATGCCGGACTGGCTCATGTTGAACGACACGAAGACGCCGACGATGTAGAGCTGGATCAGCCTGGTCGGGTCCGCGTCGAAGGCGATGATGAACAGGATCGCGGCCAGCGCCAGCAGGATGATGCCGTTGGAGAAGGCCAGCCGGTCGCCGCGGGTGTGCAGCTGGCGCGGCAGGTAGCGGTCCTGGGCCAGGATCGAGCCCAGCACCGGGAAGCCGTTGAACGCGGTGTTCGCGGCCAGCACCAGGATCAGGCCGGTCACGGCGGCGACGAAGTAGAAGCCCGGCGTGAAGTTGGAGAACACGGCCTCGCTGATCTGCGCCAGCGCGGTCTTCTGGTGGTAGTCGCCGGGCACGCCGACCAGCTGCTCCGCGGGCTCCTCGGCCATCTGGACGCCGGTCAGCCGGGCCAGCCAGATGATGCCCATGAACATCACGACCGCGATGCTGGCCATCATCAGCAGGGTGGTCGCCGCGTTCTTGCTCTTCGGCTTGCGGAACGCGGGCACGCCGTTGGAGATCGCCTCCACGCCGGTCAGCGCCGCACAGCCCGAGGAGAACGCCTTGAGCAACAGGAACACCATGGCGAAGCCCGCCAGGGACTCGTTCCCTGCGGTCGGTTCCAGGTGGAAGCCGGCGCTCTCGGCGGGCATGTCCTGCCCCAGGCCGAAGTGCCGGACCACGCCGTACACCACCATGCCGAGCACGCCGACCATGAAGGCGTAGGTCGGGACGGCGAAGGCCGAACCGGACTCCCGGACGCCGCGCAGGTTCATGCCCATCAGCACGATGACCACGACGACCGACAGGGTCAGCTCGTGGCCGCGCAGCGCCGGCACCGCCGACACCACGTTGGCCACGCCCGAGGTGGTGGAGACCGCGACGGTGAGGATGTAGTCGACCATCAGCGCGCTCGCGACCACCAGGCCGGAGTTGGGGCCGTGGTTCACGGTGGCGACCTCGTAGTCGCCGCCGCCGCTCGGGTAGGCATGCACGTTCTGCCGGTAGGAGGCCACCACGGCGAGCATGACGATGGCGACGACGACGCCGATCTGCCACGAGAAGTGGATGGCCGAGGCACCCGCCAGGGAGAGTGTCAGCAGGATCTCCTCGGGCGCGTACGCGACCGAGGAGAGCGCGTCCGAGGCGAAGACGGGCAGCGCGATGCGCTTGGGGAGCAGAGTCTCCCCCAGCTTGTCGCTGCGCAACGCACGCCCGATCAGGATGCGTTTCGGTAGGTCAGTCGGCATAGGCACGTTAAGGAATCGTAGGGGTAGTCGACGCCGGGGTCCGAAGGGCCACCCCCTTGCCACCCCCTTGCCGCCCGTCGGGGTGCCCCTTCGTCGCGACTGTGTTCGGTGGACCGGCTAGCGTGTCGGATACGAGCAGGGCGGCAACACTCAGGTTGTCGTACCTAGCCCCACGAGGACGCCCACCCCGGACACCGGGGCGGGGAAACGGAGATTGAGCGGTGTTTGCGCAGGTCATGGCCCCAACGGGACGGGTGAGGTAGCGCCGGTGCACATCGTCATCATGGGCTGCGGCCGGGTGGGCTCCGCGCTCGCCCGCGCACTGGAGAAACAGGGTCACTCGGTGGCCGTGGTCGACCAGGACCCGACGTCGTTCCGCCGGCTGGGTGCCGGGTTCAACGGGCGCCGGGTGACCGGGGTCGGCTTCGACCAGGACACCCTGAAGGAGGCGGGCATCGAGGAGGCCGGCGCCTTCGCCGCCGTCTCCAGCGGTGACAACTCCAACATCATCGCCGCCCGGGTGGCCCGCGAGAACTTCGGTGTGGAGAACGTCGCGGCCCGGATCTACGACCCCCGCCGCGCCGAGGTCTACCAGCGCCTGGGCATCCCGACCGTCGCCACCGTCCGCTGGACGGCGGACCAGATGCTGCGCCGGCTGCTGCCGAGCGGCTCCGAGCCGCTCTGGCAGGACCCGAGCGGCGCCGTCCAGCTCGCCGAGGTCGCCTACAACCCGGAGTGGGTCGGCCACCGGCTGAGCGAGCTGGAGGAGGCCTCCGGCACCCGGGTCGCGTTCCTCACCCGGCTCGGCGAGGGCGTGCTGCCCTCGTCCCAGATGGTGGTTCAGGAGGGCGACCTGGTGCACGTGATGCTGCGCCGCGCCGACCTGACGACGGTCGAGGCCGCGTTCGCGCGGGGCCCTGAGCAGGAGGGCCACTGATGCGAGTAGCCATTGCCGGAGCCGGCGCCGTCGGCCGCTCGATCGCGGGCGAGCTGCTGGAGAACGGCCACGAGGTCCTGCTGATCGACAAGAACCCGAACTCCATCTCGGTGGAGCGGGTGCCCATGGCCGAGTGGCTGCTGGCCGACGCCTGCGAGATCACCTCGCTCGACGAGGCGGCGCTGCAGCGCTGCCACGTGGTGATCGCCGCGACCGGCGACGACAAGGTCAACCTGGTCGTCTCGCTGCTCGCGAAGACCGAGTACGGGGTCCCCCGGGTGGTCGCCCGGGTGAACAACCCGAAGAACGAGTGGCTCTTCAACGAGTCCTGGGGCGTGGACGTCGCCGTCTCCACCCCGCGCCTGATGTCCGCCCTGGTCGAGGAGGCCGTCAGCGTCGGCGACCTGGTCCGGCTGATGCGCTTCAGCCAGGGCAACGCCAACCTGGTCGAGCTGACCCTCGCCTCCGACACCGAGCTGGTCGGCACCCGGGTCGGCGACGTGGCGTGGCCGCAGGACACCGCCCTGGTGACGATCATCCGCGAGGGCCGGGTACTGGTACCGGGCAAGGACGACACCCTGGAGGGCGGCGACGAGCTGCTCTTCGTGGCGGCCCAGGAGCGCGAGGAGGAGCTGGAGGACCTGCTCTCCAGCTCCCCGGGCGCCCAGTAGCACCGCCCGGCCGGGGGCCCGCACTCTTCGTGAGTGCGGGCCCCCGGCCGTTCCTGCCGTACGTCCCGGTCCGGTCAGTTCCTGCGGGCCGGACCGCCCGCGGAGTGCTCGTGGCCGGGCTGCTCCTGCCCCGGCTCCGTCCCCGGCTCCTCGTCCAGCTGCGCCTTGATCGGCGGCGGCGCCTTCAGCAGGATCTGCCAGGTCACGTACATCGCCAGCAGCAACGGCGGGATGCCCAGGGCGACCTTGAGCCAGCCCAGCAGATTGACGTTGTGGGTGAAGTACAGCGGGAAGAGGATCAGCGGCTTGATGCCCATGATCACCACCCAGGCCCAGGTGGCCTTGGTGTAGGCGGCCAGCCGGCCCGGGTTCTCCTTGCGCCAGGTGAACATCTCGCCGGTCACCGGGCCGAGCATGATCCCGATCAGCGGCCAGCGGACCAGCGCCGACACGGCCAGGCCCACGCAGTAGCCGACGTTCCAGAGCAGGCCGGGCAGGTAGAAGTTCTCCGCCTTGCCGGTCTTCATCGAGATCCAGGCACCGATCGCGACGCCGAACACCCCGCTGAAGGCGTGCTGGACGGTCTCCCGCTTCAGCAGCCGCGCCACCACGAACAGCGCGCTCAGGGCCAGCGCCGCCCAGGCGGCCGCCGGCACCTTGTGGGTGATGTTGTAGGTGACGATGAAGACCAGACCGGGCAGGGTCATGTCGATCATGCCCCGGACCCCGCCGAACGCCTTCATCACGGTGTCGGCGGCCTCCCGCGAGGCCTGCGCCTGACGGGCGGCCTCGTCGGCGTCGATCTCCACCAGACCGAGCTGGGCGGCGGAATCGCCGCCGGACTGCTTGCTCACGCTCATTCGCTCCCGTGTCCGACCGGACGCAGCTCGTAGCGGGGGTTGAACAGCACCCGCCGACCGCGCGCATGACTGATCCGGCCGCTGGCGACCAGACGGCGCCCCGGCTCAATGCCCATGATGGAGCGGCGCCCGAGCCAGACCACGTCCAGCGCCTCGGTACCGTCGAAGAGCTCCGCCTCCAGGGCGGGCACGCCGGCCCTCGGGCGCAGCGTCACGGTGCGCAGGGTGCCCGCGACGGTGACCAGTTCCCGGTCCCCGCAGCTGGCGATCGGGGTACAGCCCGACTCCGCCGCGATCTCCTGACGCAGCTCCTCGGCCTGGAGCTCCTCCGCGGAGGAGGTCAGCCGACTGAGCATGCGGCGGAAGCGCCCCTGTGGCTGGCCGCTGCTGTTGTCACCACTCATGTCGGAAGGGTACCGGTTCCGGGGCCCCCGGCGGCAGGCCGCGCAAGCCGCCCGGGGCCCCGGCGGGCTCCTCCGGACGCCCCGCGGCGGCCGTCGGACGCACCCGGAGGGCCGCCCGCTCACGCCTCGAAGCGGTAGCCCATCCCCGGCTCGGTGATGAAGTGACGCGGGTGGGACGGGTCCCGTTCGAGCTTGCGCCGCAGCTGGGCGAGGTACACCCGCAGATAGTTCGTCTCGGTGCGGTAGGCCGGTCCCCACACCTCCTGGAGCAGCTGGGTCTGGCTGACCAGGCGGCCCGCGTTGCGGACCAGGACCTCCAGCAGATGCCACTCGGTCGGGGTAAGGCGGATGTCGCCGCCGTCCCGGTTCACCTTCTTCGCCGCCAGGTCGACGGTGAAGCTCTCGGTGACCACCACCGAGTCGTCCTCCCCCGCGACCGGCTCGGCCCGGCGGACGGCGGCCCGCATCCGGGCGAGCAGCTCGTCCATGCCGAAGGGCTTGGTGACGTAGTCGTCGGCGCCCGCGTCCAGGGCCTCGACCTTCTCGTCGGAGGCGTGCCGGGCCGAGAGCACGATGATCGGCACCCGGGTCCAGCCGCGCAGGCCCCTGATCACCTCGACCCCGTCCATGTCGGGCAGGCCGAGGTCGAGCACGACGACGTCGGGATGGCGGGCGGCGGCGAGCTCCAGGGCGCTCGCGCCGTCGTGCGCCGCGTCGACCTCGTACTTGCGGGCCTTGAGGTTGATCACCAGCGCGCGGACGATCTGCGGTTCGTCGTCCACGACGAGGACCCGGGTCATGCGGGCTCCGCCTTTCGGGGCAGTCGGATCGGGAGGTGGTCGTCGGGCAAGCGGTCGTTCGGGGCCCGGCCTTCGGGCAAGCGGTCGCCGGGAAGGCGGTCGTGCGGAGGGAACCGTCCGGCGCCGGACGCTCCCGGGGCGGAGGCGGTCATGCGGGAGCCGCGGGAAGCTCGGGCGCCGGCGCGTCCCCCGGCCCGGGCACACGCTCGGCGGCCGGCAGGGTGACCACCATGGTCAGCCCGCCGCCCGGGGTGTCCTCGGCGGTCACGGACCCGTTCATCGCCTCGACGAAACCCCGCGCCACCGCGAGCCCCAGCCCCACCCCGGCGCCGCGCGGCGCGTCTCCGTAGCGCTGGAAGGGCGCGAAGATCCGCTCCTTGGCATCCTCCGGCACCCCCGGCCCCCGGTCCACGATCCGCAGCTCGACCCGGCCCGGCTCGCCCGGCGGCCGCAGGGCACCGGCCTTGACCAGCACCTTCACTCCCTCCGGGCTGTACTTCACGGCGTTCTCGATCAGATTGGCGAGCGAGCGCTCCAGCAGCCCGCCGTCCGCCAGGATCATCGGCAGGGTCTCCGGCACGTCCAGCCGGACGGCGCCCGGCGGGACACCGCCCAGCGCGAACGGCACCACCTCGTCCAGATCGGTCTCCTGGATCAGCGGGGTGACCGTACCGGTCTGCAGCCGGCTCATGTCGAGCAGATTGTTGATCAGGTGGTCGAGCCGGTCCGCCCCCGCCTCGATGCCGGCCAGCAGCTCCGCCTCGTCCGCCTCGTCCCATTCCACGTCCGCCGAGCGGAGCGAGCTCACCGAGGCCTTGATCCCGGCCAGCGGGGTCCGCAGATCGTGCGAGACCGCCGCCAGCAGCGCGGTCCGGATCCGGTTGCCCTCCGCCTCGCGGCGCGCGGCCGCCGCCTCCCCCGCCAGCCGCCGGCGCTCCAGCACCACGGCCGCCTGGGCCGCGAACGCCCCGAGCAGCCGCCGGTCCTCGCCCGGCAGCACCCGGCCCCGCAGCGCCAGGGCCAGGTTCTCCCCGACCGGCACGTCGACGTCGGCCGTCTCCGGCCGCTCCGGCGGACGCGGGCCCGCCGTCGCCACCGGGTGCCACGCCCCGAGCGGGTCGGGCCGCTCCAGCAGCGCCGCCGATTCCTGCTGGAAGGTCTCCCGGACCTGCTCCAGCAGCGCGGTCAGCACCCCGTCCCCGCTGGGCGCCCCGCGCAGGACCGTGCCCGCCAGTGCGCTGAGCGTCTGCGCCTCGGTCTGGCTGCGGGCCGCCTGATGGGTCCGTCGGGCCGCCAGGTCGACCACCGAGGCCACGGCGATGCCGACGGCGGTGAATATCGCCACCGCCAGGATGTTCTGCGGCTCGTCGATCGTGAAGGTGTGGATCGGTGGAGCGAAGTAGTAGTTCAGCGCCGAGGAGCTGACCAGTGCCGAGGCCACCGCCGGGTACAGCCCGCCCACCAGCGCCGCGCACACCGTCAGTGACAGGAACAGCAGCATGTCCGTGGTCAGGCCGAGCCCGTCCGCATTGATCAGCAGCAGCGCCAGCAGCGGCGGCCCCGCCACCCCGATCAGCCAGCCCGCGACCGTGCGCGTCCGGCCGAGATCGGTCACCCTGCGGATCGGAAGCCGCCCCCGGCCCTTCGCCTCGTGCTCGTGGGTGACGATGTGCACATCGATGTCGCCCGACTCCCGGGTCACCGTGCCGCTCACACCGGGCCCGTAGATGTACTGCCAGGCCGGGCGGCGGCTGGTGCCCAGCACGATCTGGGTCGCGTTCACCCCGCGCGCGAACTCCAGCAGTCCGGCGGCCGGATCGTCCCCCAGCACCGCGTGGTACGAACCCCCCAGACCCTCCACCAGCGCCCGCTGCTCGATCAGCGTCTGCGACGACCCCGAGCCGGACCCGGCCAGCCCGTCCGAGCGGGAGATGTGCACGGCCAGCAACTCGCCGCCGGATCCGCGGGCCGCGATCCGGGCCGCCCGGCGGATCAACGTGGCACCCTCCGGACCACCCGTCAGACCGACCACGATCCGCTCGCGCGCCTGCCAGGTGCCCTTGATCCCCTGTTCGGCCCGGTACTTCTGCAGGTACTCGTCGACCCGGTCGGCCGTCCACAGCAGCGCCAGCTCCCGCAGCGCCGTCAGGTTCCCCGGCCGGAAGTAGTTGGCGAGCGCCGCGTCGACCTTCTCCGGCGCGTACACATTGCCGTGCGCGAGCCGGCGCCGCAGCGCCTGCGGCGACATGTCGACCAGCTCGATCTGATCCGCCCGGCGCACCACCTCGTCCGGCACGGTCTCCCGCTGCCGCACCCCGGTGATGCCCTCGACGACGTCCCCGAGCGACTCCAGGTGCTGGATGTTCACCGTCGAGACGACATCGATCCCGGCCGCGAGCAGCTCCTCGACGTCCTGCCAGCGCTTCTCGTTCCGGCACCCCGGCACATTGGTGTGCGCCAGCTCGTCCACCAGCGCCACCTGCGGCCGGCGCGCCAGCAGCGCGTCCAGGTCCAGCTCCGTGAACACGGCCCCGCGGTGCGTCAGCTCCCGCCGCGGCACCAGCTCGAGACCCGCCACCTGTGCCGCCGTGTGCCGGCGCCCGTGGTCCTCGACGAACGCCACCACGACGTCCGTGCCACGCTCCAGCCGCCGGTGCGCCTCGGCGAGCATGGCGTACGTCTTGCCGACCCCGGGGGCCGCCCCGAGGTAGATCCGTAGCCTGCCGCGTCCCATGTGCACCATTCTTGATCCGACCGAAGCTGGCGGCCATCCCGGACACCAGTTCCCTTCGCCTTCGAGACTACGGCGAAGACGTCGCTTTGCCAGCGATCCGGGCCTTGAGCTGGGAGTTTTAGCGCCATTTTGATGGGGCTCCGCAGGCCGCCGTGCCCGCCGGGGCAGCACCCGGGGCCGTCACCGGCCGGCTGGGCGGCCGAATTCTCGGTTTCTCGGTGCACCGGACGCAGCAGTACGGGCAGCAATTCACGCACAACGCAAAGAACCCCCGCCGGTTTCCCGACGGGGGTTCTTCACAATGATTGTTCGGCGGCGTCCTACTCTCCCACAGG
>NZ_LGDO01000117.1:0-87901 GCF_001279805.1 Streptomyces sp. XY431 | reverse complement strand
AGAGGAGCTAACACAAAGCGCGGACGCGCCGGTAGGTGATTACGCAGCAGGCGAGCTTGAGGAATGCCTCATGGATGTCGTCGCGTATGTCCCATCGGATGCGGAGGCGTCGGAAGCCGTGGATCCAGGCGTTCGTCCGCTCGACCACCCAGCGGACAGTGCCAAGGCCGGAGCCGTGCGGTACTCCGCGGCGGGCGATGACCGGCTTGATGCCGCGCTTCCACAGCAGTCGGCGGTACTTGTCGAAGTCGTAGCCGCGGTCGGCGAACAACTGCCGCGGACGGTGACGGGGACGGCCGGTGGCTCCGCGGATGCGCGGGATCGCGTCCAGCAGGGGCAGCAGCTGGGTGATGTCGTGCCTGTTTCCGCCGGTCAGGGAGATGGCGAGCGGCGTGCCGTGGGCGTCGGTGACGACGTGGTGCTTCGAGCCGGGCCGGGCGCGGTCGACCGGGCTCGGTCCTGTTTTGGGCCGCCCCGACGAGCCTGGTGGTGGGAGCCGTCGATCACCGCCCGGGACCAGTCCAGCTTCCCGGCGCGGTGCAGCTCGGTCAGCAGGACCTGGTGGAGCCGGTCCCAGACGCCGGCCTCGTGCCAGTCCCGCAGCCGGCGCCAGCACGTCATCCCGGAGCCGAAGCCCAGCTCCTGCGGCAACCACTCCCACTGGATCCCGGTGTGCAGAACGAACAGGATCCCTTGCAGGCAGCCGCGATCGTCAAGAGGCAACCGGCCCGCATTACGAAACCGCCGCTGCCTCACCGGCAGCAGCGGCTCGATCCGGCCCCAGAGATCGTCCGACACTATCCACGGCGGACCCTTCAGCTTCCCCACGGAACACTATCCACGGCGGACCCTTCAGCTTCCCCACGGATGGACCAACGAGCAGACGGACGAAGAGACATGGCCAAACATCGGCTTTCTGTTAGCTCCTCTAAACCATATTGCTGTTGATCGGCCACTGAGGGTGGCGCGTCGGAGGCTGACAACTCGGAGGGGGTTGTGACAGCCGGGGAGTGAAGGGCTCCAGGGTCGGGTGGGCTCGTGGCGCAGGGCCGCAACTGGCCGCAGCTGCACGGTCGCAGGAGTGCGTCGCATCGACGCTGAGGCCGAGCGGATCAAAGTGACGCTGGATGTGGTGGACTTCCTGATCACCAAGTCCCGCCGCTGGGAAAGCTGATGACGACGCTGGCCCCTGGCCGGACGCGTCTGCCGCCGGGCCACCGCTGTGCCGCTCCTCCACCGGGCGGCCGGACCGCGCACCCACCGCGCTGGTCGCGAGCACCGACGAGGTGACGCCGAGCGGGGCCCGGCGCCGCGCCGTGGTCCGGCCCAATGCCCGGCCCTGCCGGCGTTGGGTGTCAGCATCGCAGGGTTGTCGGTACGGTCAGGTGAGGAGCTGCTGCGGTGACGGTGAGTGATGCCCCGGCGCGGCGGCGGCTCGGTGGCCGGACGGGCGACCAGTGCTGGCTGCTGACGGGTCCGGGGCTGCTGGACAACGGCATCGTCGGCGACCTCAGCACAGCTCTTGAGGATGCGCTGCCCGGCCGGTTCGCCGTGTGGCGCACCGACGAGCTGCTGCTCGGGATCGAGGGCGGCAGGCTGACCCTGCGGGATCTGGGCGGCCGCCTGCTGGAGGCGCCGGGTGTGGTCTACGCCCGGCTGGCGTCCCCGGGCCTGAGCACCGATCGCGAGGGCACGCTGCTGCGTCATCTGGTGGCGATGGGCACGGTGCTGCTCAACCCGTTGGGGGCGGTGCTGGCGGGGGTGAACAAGTTCTGGCAACTGCAGCAGCTGGCCCTGGCGGGTCTTCCCGTCCCCGACACCCGCAGCTACGCGCACGCGGGGCTGGGGGATGTGATCGCGGCGGGGGTTTCCGTGCCGTCGGTGGTGAAGTCGGTGCGCGGCCAGCGTGGCGGGCAGGTGTTCCTGGCCCCCGACGCCCGGATGCTGCTGGAGGTCCACGGCAGCCTCAGGGCGGAGTCGCCGTACCTGTTCCAGCGGTACGTCTCCCACTCGCACGGCCGTGACCTGCGGGTGGTGGTGGTCGACGGCCGGGCCGTCGCGGCCCAGGTCCGCTCGGCCGTCGACGGCGGGTTGAGGTCGAACCTGGCGCTCGGCGCAACCTCCGTGCTCTGCCCCGGCCTGCACCCCGAGGGCGAGGCACTGGCCGTCCGTGCCGCCCAGGCGCTGGGCCTGGCGGTGGCGGGGGTGGACCTGCTCTTCGAAGCGGACGGCGGGTTCACGGTCTGCGAGGTCAACGCCAACGTCGGCTGGCGCGAGCACATGAGCGAGGTCACCCCGGCCGTCGTGGCCGCCTGCGTGGCCAGGCTGACCGCCCGGGTGTAGCGATGTCCCACCCCCAGGCACCGACCGGGCCGACCCCACCCGCACCGAACCCACCCGCACCGAACCCACCCGCACGGACCTCGGCCCTCGCGCCGCTGCGCCGACGCAACTACCGCCTCCTCGCGATCGGCCAGGCGGTGTCGAACACCGGCACCTGGATGCAGAACATCGCCCAGGGCTGGCTCGTCCTGCAGCTGTCCCACGGCGACGGCACACAGCTGGGCATCACCACCGCCCTGCAACTGCTGCCGATACTGCTGTTCGGCGCCTGCGGCGGATCGCTCGCCGACCGCTTCCCCAAACGCCGACTGCTGCTCCTCACCCAGACCCTCCACGGCGCGCTCGCCCTCGCCGCGGCCCTGCTCACCGCCACCGGGTCCGCCACCCTGGGCACCGTCTACGCGCTCTGCCTCGCGCTGGGCCTGACCATGGTCGTCGACAAGCCCACCCTGCAAGCCTTCATCGCCGAGGCGGTCGGGCCCGACGACCTGCCGAGCGCGCTGGCGCTGAACAGCGCGGTGCTCAACCTCGCCCGAGTGGCCGGCCCCGCACTCGCCGGCCCCGTCATCGCCGCCTTCGGCGTCGCCCCGGCCTTCGCCCTCAACTCCCTCTCCTACACCGTGGTCCTGGCCACCCTGCTGCGCATGGACACCCGCGCGCTGCGCCCGGCACCGGCTCCCGCAGGCACCGGGCGGCAGGTGCGGGCCGGACTGCGGTACGTGCGCGAGCGCCCCGAGCTGGGCCTGACGCTCGTGCTGGTGGCCCTGGTCGCCGGCTTCGGGATGAACTTCCAGATCACCACCGCACTGATGGCCACCCAGGTCTTCCACTGCCCGGACACCGCCTTCGGCATCGGCTCCACCGCACTCGCCGTGGGCGCGGTGGCCGGCTCACTGCTCGCCGCCCGCACACGCCCGCCCGAGTGGCGACGGGTGGCGGGCTACGCGCTCGCCTTCGGCACGCTGGAGGCCGCGAGCGGCCTGATGCCCGACTTCCGCACCTTCGCCATGACGCTGGTGCCGACCGGAGCAGCACTGCTGCTCTTCATGACGGCCGCCAAGGCCCGGCTGCAGCTCGCCGTCGCCCCCGCGCTGCGCGGCCGGGTCATGGGCCTCTACATGCTCGCCTCACTGGGCACCACCCCGCTGGCCGCACCCGGCATCGGCTGGCTCTGCCAGACGGCGGGCCCGCGCTACGGACTCCTGCTCGGCGGCACCGTCTCGGCGCTCGCCGCCGTCGGGACGGGCACACTGCTCGGCCGCCGCCCCAGGACCCGGCCCACCGCGACCGCGGCCCTGCCCGCGTGACCGGCTCAGAGGAGCCGCACGCCGGCAGGGCCGGTGCCCGGACGCGCCGGCGCCCCGGGGTCAGGTACGGGAAGCGGTGAAGTCGAGCTTGCCCTCGACCCCAGCGGTGGAGACCTTCCCCGTGATCTTGGTGACCCGGGTGCCGACGGTGCAGAGCGTCCCGTTGGTGACGCCGCTCTCCCCCGCGTAGGTCGGGAAGGTGATCTGCCCGCGCCCGAGGCTGTTGATGCGCAGGACGAAGTTCCCCACCGCCGCACGCGACTCCTCGGCCGAAGCCGTCACCTCCGTCCTCACCAGCGTGCTCCCCAGAGCCTGCGGGGCGATGGAGATGGCCCGCGTCGACCCGCCCGGCAAGGTCACACTCCCCTCGAACGCCTTGTCGAGCTCGCTCTCGCCGACCCAGTCCGAGACCGCACCACCGCACGTGTTGCCGGTGGCCGCGCCCGCCGGCACGGCCAGCACCATCACACCCAACGCCCCGGCAAGAGCGAGAGCACAAGCAGAACGAGCACCAGCAGACAGCCGTCGCATCGAAGATCCCATCGTCAGTAATCCCCCACTGCTACTTTTCGCACCCACGTAAACACTTTCCGTAGCCACCGGCGACCGGGGCCGCCCCCAGCTACGCCATGTGCCGTCGACACTGGGCCTGCAACGGAGGCCGTGGCAGGGGTGGCGGGGGCGGCGGACACGCCGCGACCGCCGGCATGACCGGCTTCGTCGCCATCACCTGGACACCCACCACCGCATGACGCACCCCTGACCACGGCCCGGCCGCATCCCCACCACATCAGGTCCCCGATGCGACCGGGCCACCCGCGCAAGAACACCACCGCGACGACGGGGCAGCGCCGGTCACCGATGGAGTCCACCAAGCCGCAGCGCGGGTCGGTCCATCCAACTGACCCCGCACCTCAGCAAGATCTTCATCGGCCTTCCAGGCGGAAATACGGTCAGGCAGGGGCCGGACGGGCCCTGGAGTACCTCCCCGCTCCGGAACGAGCCTTCGACTGCAGCGTCTCCAAGAGCGCACTCGTACGGCCGACCGGCTGTCAGGGACCGGCTGCCCTGCGACGGTGCGAACTCGCTCGTTCGAACGGTTTGACGCCGGACGGGAGCTGTACGAGGGTGGCGCGGGCAGCGCGGGAGGGCGATCGGTCTTTCGGTGGGGGCCGGGCGTGACGGGGCCGCCTGGCGACGTGCTGCCACGGGATGTGCGACGGCTGCGTGGTGGGGCTCCGCTCGCGCAGCCGCTCGACGGTAGGCGGGACCGGTGCCGACGGTCGCCGTGGTGGTCGGACGCCCTCGGGACGGACGATGCGCTGCCTTCCGGGGGACAGGAAATCTTGCGGTCCGTGGAGCGCAAAATGATTCCCGCGCGCCCCGGCCGCGCCGAAGAATGTTCTGTTCGGGGCGGGCGGCGCCCGGGTGTCGCCGCACGAGGTGGCGGCACCCGGGCGGGCGCTCACGCAGTCGGGGACCAGAAGTGGGTCAGGTGGCCCGAGCCGTTCTCCAGGGACTTCCACGGCCCGTCGAAGGTCAGGACGGCGACGGAGGCCGACGGGAAGCCGCCGCGGCGCATCTGCGCGAGCGGCCCGTCCTCGCCGTCGCCCGCGAGGGCGTCGGCGAGTGCGTGCAGGCCCGGGTTGTGGCCGACCACCACCAGGTCCGTGACCTCGTCGGAGGCCTCGTTGAGCAGTGCGGTCAGCTCGCCGAGTGAGGCGTCGTAGAGGCGGTCCTCGAAGCGGGTCGGGGGGCGCTGCGGCAGTTCGGCCGCCGCGAGCTTCCAGGTCTCCCGGCACCGCAGGGCCGTGGAACAGAGAGCGGTGCCGGGAGCGATACCGGTGGCGGCCAGCCACTTCCCGGCGGCCGGGGCGTCCTTGCGGCCCTTCGCCGCGAGGGGCCGCTCGTGGTCGTCCACGTCCGACCATTCGGACTTGCCGTGCCGGATCAGGATCAGTCGGCGGGTGTTCTCAGCAGTCATGCACCTCACGCTACACACTACGGAGCCGCCCGATTGCGGAAAGCTATCATCGGGCGTCTTCGCCGACACGGCTCCGGTGGTCCGGCGGCATGGCCGGCCGGGTCACCCGTTCCTCAGCAGCACGGGGGAACCGATTCGGTGTCAGTGGCCTGACGTACGGTCTGCCCATGGATGATCAGCAGTCGCAGCCTTCCTCGGCACACGGCGACTCGACAGCCTGGACGATCCGGCAGCACTCTTCCGAAGCCGGCGACGCAGGTCGGCTGCCTGCGCGGCGGCCTGCGCGTCTGCCTGCGCGTCTGTCTGCGTCCGGCCGAGCCGGAGATCACCGGTGAGCGGTGTGCCGACGCCTGCCGCAGGAGACGTGCGGCAGGCGTGGGGCCGGGTGACTGCGTGGCTCGAGCAGCACACCCCTGGCGTTTTCGCCGCCCTCGGCGGCCCCGGGAACCAGGCAGCCATCAGCGCAGCCGAACTGCGCATGGGCTTGGACCTGCCGGTGGAGATGCGGCAGTGGCTTCTGGTGAACGACCTCGATGCCGGCAGGCAACCTGATGTCCGATCGTGTCTGGTGGCTCTGGGCTGCCAGGGAGTCGTCCCTGGCGGCGGACTCCTCCTCGGGCTCACGGACATCGAGCGCGTCTACCTCCACAGGACGGCCATGGAGGAGACGGAACCGTCCGGAGACCCTGAATGTCCGTCCTGGCGCAGGGAGTGGGTGCCGATCTCAGCAGAGCGTGACGGCTTCTACGGGAAGTTCCTGAACACGCGCACCGGAGCCGTCGGGTCCTGGGCCGAGGGCTCATCGCCCGAGGACGGTGAATATCCGTCGTTGTCCGCCTTCTTCCAGGAGGTGGCGGACCAGCTGGAAGGAGTCTCATCAGGCGACTGGAGGGGACCTGGCAGGGCTCGTCGGCTCGATCCGCGTCCGGAGGACGAGCCCGTACGTCTCTGGGCGAGGGCGAACGGCTACCTCGTCAACGACCGCGGCCGTATCCCTGCAGCCATCCGTGAGGCGTACGAGGAGCCCCTCTGAGCACAGGCTCCGGCCGAGCGATCAATGATCCTCACTCAGCTGCTGCTTGACGGAAGCCGGACACCGGCAGCGGACACCGGCAGCGGACGCCGGCAGCGGGCGTCGGCCGGCTTCGTGGCGGTCGCGGCGAGGACGGCCCGGGGTGTCGACCACCATCGTTGGTCGACACCCCGGGCCTTGTTGCGTCAGGTCGGGATCAGGGCAGGTGCCAGATCTGGTTGGCGGCAGCGGAGCAGTCCCACAGGATCAGTCCGGTGCCGGCGGGACCGGCGCCCGAGTCGTCCAGGCACTTGTTGCTCTGCGGGTTCTTGAGGGTGCCGTCGGCCTGGGGCTGCCAGACCTGGTTTCCGGCCCCGCTCACGCAGCCGTACAGCTGGACGGGGGTGTTGTTGCCGGGGTTGTTGCCGGGGGCGGTCATGCATTTGCCGAGGGTACGCAGGGTGCCGTCGGTGCCGACGGTCCACTGCTGGTTGGCGGCGGTGCCGCTGCAGGTCCAGACGACGATGGGGTTGCCGTCGGCGGTGCCGGCGCCGGAGTCGTCGACGCACAGGCCGTTGATGCCGGTGATGCGGCCGGTGGCGGTGCCGGTGGCCTTGTCCAGGCCGATCCGGGCGGTGCCCAGGTGGCTGGCCGCCGTCGCAGGTGTGCCGGAGAGCCGGCTGAACGTCATGCCGGAGACCGGGGCCGAGACCCGCTGGACCAGGTAGGACTTGCCGGCCGTGGTCGGGATGGTGAACCGGTCGGCGGTGGTGGGGCTGACGATGACGGTCGACTTGTCGGTGCCGTCGACGACCGACACGCTCTGGCCCGGCCAGGGGTTGCGGATGTCGATGCTGCCGGTGGAGCCGGCGTGGATGCCGACGGTGCCGATGACGCCGCCGTGGACCTGGACGGAGACGGTGCTGCCGCCGTGGATGTACTGGGTGCCGTCGGCGTCCCAGCCCTGCGGCAGGGCCGGGGCGATCCGCAGCAGGCCGTCGTAGTCCTGGACCAGCGCCTCGTTGATCGCGAGCGCGACGTTGGCGGCCTGCTCGATGTAGGGCTCGGTCCCGCCGGGCCTGGCCCACAGGTCGGCCAGGCCGGTGGGGTACGTCTGGTACTTCTGGGTGAGCGCGGTCAGGTCGGCGGCGACCCGGTCGGGCAGGCCGAGGCGGGCGGCGTGGACGGCGTCGAAGCTCCAGTCGTTCTGCTGGACGTTGACCCGGCTGTTGTAGGTGCGCCGGGCCACGGGCAGCAGCGGTGAGTTGTCGCCGATCAGGCCGTAGGGCCAGACGGCTTCGAGGTCGTCGTTCTCGGTGTTGTAGACGGTCGCGGTGGGCTGCGAGGACTGGCCGAGCACGTCGGTGCCGGAGGCGTCGGCGGAGGCGGTGAGGTTCTGCCGGTGGGTCGCGGCGTCGGTGCGCGGGTAGTCGGGGATCTGCGGGATCGCGGCCTGCAGCTGGGAGACGAGCGAGGCGTCGGCGTTCAGGACCTTGGCGGCGGAGATCGTGGCGGGGAAGAGGGCCTTCATCGCGTCGATCATGTTGACCGGGTCCTGCACGTTCCACTGGTTCTCGTGGACGTTGGCCACCGCGTGCCGTTTGCCGTCGGCGCCGACCGTGGTGAAGGCCAGCAGGAACTGGGCGGACTGCTGCATCAGCGGGTAGTTCGCCGTCAGGAAGGCCTTGTCACCGGTGGTCAGGTACTGCTGCCAGACCCAGAGTCCGATTTCGGCGCCGGTGGAGACCGTGGCACCGTTCCAGGTGGTCAGGGCCTGGTCGCAGGAGGCGTCGCCGAACGGGTTGCCGTCGTTCTGGAAGCCGTTGCCGTTGAAGCGCATGGTCTCCGGCACGCAGATGCCGGGCCGGTTGCCCATGTAGGTCCTGGTCCAGGCCTGGATGTTGGCCAGGTTGGAGGTGTAGAGGTTGTAGAGGCCGGTGTTGAGCTCGAACGCGCCGGCGCCGATGTTGGCGGCCACCTGTCCGCGGATGTTCCAGAACCAGTAGCCGGCCGGGTACCAGTTCTGGGTGTCCTGGGAGAAGTTGAAGAGGTCGGCGACTCCGGCCTGGGAGCCGGGCAGCGGCCCGCGGGACTCCTCGGCGGTGTAGAAGTAGTACAGGGTGCGCAGCTTCTCCAGGTAGGCGGCGGTGCCGTCCGCCGAGGAGAGCTTCACCAGGCCGAGCTTGCCCCAGTAGTTGTGCCACCAGGCCTGGTGCGGCGCCCGCAGGGTGTCGGAGCTCGCGGTCGCGTCCGAACCCAGCAGCGAGGCGGCGGTGGTGGCGGCGTTGCCGCCGGTCCAGCTCGGGCTGCCGACCAGGATCCGGAAGCTGCCGTCGGGGTCGGGGGTGACGTCCACCTTCACGGTCTGCGGGTCGGCGACCGTGGCGGTGACGTTGCGCCCGCCGGCGGTGAGTGCGGCCAGGGAGCCGAAGGTCCGGCCGGAGCCGGTGGTGGCGTTGCTGTCGACCCAGGTCTCGGCGAGCGTCGCGACGCCACCGGAGGCCGCCGCGGCCGGAGTGCGCCCGGACCACAGGTTGACGGTGGCGGACTGGACGGTGTTCGGGTCGGCGCCGGTCACGTCCACGACCAGCTCGTCCTTGTCGGCGCGGACGTAGATCGTCGCGCTCATCCCGTCGCCGGACTCGCGCAGCACTCCGTCGTACGGGTCGACGGTGGCGGTGAAGTCGGCGGCGTTCGTGATCCGGGACAGGCCGGGGATCTGCAGCCAGCCGGGGGACTTGCGGCCGGGCAGGGTGTCGGCGCGGTTGAGTTGGGCGGTGAAGCCGTCGGCGGCCCAGACCGCGGCGCCGAGGGTGCCGTTGCCCAGCGGCATGGACTGGGTCGCCGCGGTGTTCGGGCTGCCCAGGACGATGTTCGCCTCGCGGACGAGGCTCGCGGTGTCGACGGAGAACGCGCCGCCGGACCAGGCGGTGGTCGTGGTCGCGGCGGTCGCCGTGGCGGGGGACCAGGCGGCGGCGGTGGTACCAAGGGTCAGGGCGACTATCGCCCTGACCACCGGTGCACTTCGCATGGTGCGGCCTTTCAGTGGGGGTGGGTGGGGAGCAATCACTGGTGCTGCGCAGACCGCAGTCCCGCTGTCGCGGTGGCTGCCGGCCCGGTTCCGGGGCCCGTCTCGGGTCAGCCTGCGGCGTGGTTGGCCCAGAGCGACGGGTCGTCGACGTTCTCCTTGGTGACCAGGGACGAGGGGATCTGGTCCTCCAGGCCGTTGGGCAGGGAGATGATGGTGGAGCCGTCCTCGGCGGCGGCCTTGGCGTAGTACAGGGCGTACTTGGCGTAGAGGTCGGCGGGCTGGGAGACGGTCGCGTCGATGTCGCCCTTGCGGATCGCGTCGAGCTCGGCGGGGATGCCGTCGTTGGAGACGACGGCGATGTGGCCGCTCCGGCCGGCGGGCTTGAGCAGGCCCTGCTGCCGGAGCAGGGCGAGGGTGGGTTGCAGGAACACACCGCCGGCCTGCAGGTAGATGCCGTTCAGGTCCGGGTTGGCGGCGAGGGTGGACCGGAGTTCGGCGGAGGCGACGTCGCCCTTCCACTCGGTGGCCAGTGCGATCACCTGGATGCCGGGGAAGTTGCGCTTCATGCAGGCGGCGAACCCCGCGGAGCGTTCGTATCCGTTGATGGAGCTCAGTGACCCCTGGAGCTCGGCGACCTTGCCCTTGCCGCCGAGCTGCTTGCCGAGGAACTCGCAGGCCTTGGCGCCGTACGCCTTGTTGTCGGCGCGTACCACCATGTAGACGCTGCCGTGCTCCGGTTCGGTGTCCACGCTGATCGCGTGGATGTTCGCGCGGAACAGGTCGGAGAGTGTCGAGTCGGTGGCCATGGTGTTCTGCGGAGCCATGACGATGGACCTGGGCTGCCGTGCGGCCAGCGCGTGGACGTTGGCGGTGAACGTCGCCTCGTCGCCGTCCGAACGGGTCGGGGGCAGGACACTCAGATGCTGGTCGTCGATCTCCTGCTGGAGGTACTTCGCGTACGCCTTCCAGAAGTCGGAGTCGGCGCGGGGGATGTCGATGCCGATCTGTGGGCGGGAGTCGCCGGGGGCATCGGTGCCCCCGCAGGCGGTGAGGCAGCCGGCGAGCAACACGGCGGTGCAGCCCGCGCAGGTGGTCCGGATGGTTCGGCTCTTCATGTGTCAGACCGTCCTGGGCGGTGGGGGTCCTGCGTATTGAGGGAGAGGGGAGCGGATCTGCGGGACCCGGCAGCTCGCCGTCAGGCGATGGTGCCGAGGGCCAGGGAGTCGGTGCCGGCGGCCAGCCAGTCCTCGACGGCGGCGACGTGCACGGTGCTGGCACTGGCGGCCAGGACGGCATCGCGGTTGACCAGGGCCCGCCAGATGGCTTCGTGTTCGCGGTGGGCCTGTTCGCGGGCGGAAGCGTTGTGCGTACCGCGCACGATGCGCAGCCGCTGGGTGTGGGTGGAGAGGATGCCGAGCAGGGTGGACAGCACGGGGTTGCCGACGGCATCGGCGATGGTGCGGTGGAACTCGATGTCGAGTTCGATGAACTCCTCGATGCCGATGTCCGTGGCACTCCGGTCGAGGACGGCCCGCAGCGTTCGCAGGTGTTCGTCGGTGAGCAGGCCGGCCGCGAGGGCGGCGGCCTGTGGCTCCAGCAGGCGTCGGACCTGGAGGAGCTGCCCGGCTGTGCGGCCGTGGGAGACGTCGGCGGCGAAGGCCATCGCTTCGAGGAGGAGATGGGGCTCCAGGCCGGACACGTAGGTGCCGTCGCCCTGTTTGGGGACGAGGATCCGCATCGCGGTGAGCGCCCGGACGGCCTCGCGCAGCGAGCTGCGCGACAGCCCGAGCTGGTCGGCGAGACCGGCCTCGTTGGGGAGTCTCGCGCCGGGCGGCAGGGCGCCGGAGACGATCATCTCCTTGATCTTCTCGATGGCCTGGTCGGTCACCGCCATGGGTGTTCGCCTCCTGCGTGCGGGCCTGGAAGTGGTGGTCGGTCGAGGGGCGGGAAGGAGGGGCGGGAAGGAGGGGACGGAGCGGCGCGACCGGTTCCCGCCGGGCCGGTCGCGCCGCTCCGGCGGCCCTCAGACCGCAGGACCCGTCACTCCTGCTTCTCGCCCGAGGCGAAGCGGGAGATGATCAGCGCGACGATGATGATCGCGCCGTTGAGGAACTGGTTCCACAGCGGCGGAACGCCCGCGAGTGTCATGACGTTGACCACGAGCTGGAGGGTCAGCACACCGGTCAGGGCGCCGAAGAGGGTGCCCCGGCCGCCGTTGAGGCTGACGCCGCCGATCACGGTGGCGGCGAAGACCTGGAAGATCCACCCGTTGCCCTGGTCGGCGGAGATGGAGCCGTAGTGGCCGGTGTAGAGGACACCGGCGAAGGCCGCCAGCAGGCCGCCGAGGATCAGCACGACCCAGGTGATCCGGTCGACCCGGATGCCCGCGGCGCGGGCGGCCTCGGAGTTGCCGCCGATCGCGTACAGGGCGCGGCCGTGGCGCAGCCAGGCGAGGGCGCTGCCGCCGGCCAGGAAGAGCAGGGCGCAGATCCAGATGGCCGCCGGGGCGCCCAGCCAGCTGGTGCTGCCGAGGTAGGTGAAGGAGCCGGGCAGGTTGACGATCGACTGCCCCTGGGAGATCGCGACCTGGAGGCCGCGGAGCAGGGTGAGCGCGCCGAGGGTGACGATGAAGCCGTTGAGGCGCAGCTTGAGGATCAGGAACCCGTTGATCGCCCCGATGAGCGCGCCGACGGCCAGGCACAGCGGGATGGCGGTCCAGGAGGGGAAGAGCCCGAGGCCGTTGAAGCGCGCGCCGTGGTCGGGGAGGACCAGCCAGACGGCGACGACGGGGGCCACGCCGATCGTGGATTCCAGGGACAGGTCCATCCGGCCGACGATCAGGATCAGCGCCTCGGCCAGGACCAGCAGGCTCAGTTCGGTGGCCTGCTGGCCGACGCCGAGCAGGTTGTCGGAGGTGAGGAAGGCGGGCGAGACCGCGAATCCGATGATGCCCAGCACCAGGAGTACCGGGACGAGGGAGAGGTCACGGTAGCGGGCGAGCTGGAAGCGGCGCTCGGCGGGCCGGGTGGCGGCGGGCGCCGCGTGCGCGCGTACCTCAGTGGTGGGAGACATGGCTTTCCTTCGTATCGGTCGGGCCGGCCATGCCCTCCATGGCTGAGACCAGTTGTTCGTCGCTCCAGCCGTGCTCGAACTCGGCGACGACGCGGCCGTGGAACATGGCCAGGACGCGGTCGCAGACGCGCAGGTCGTCGAGTTCGTCGGACACGATCAGGGCGGTCTTCCCGGCGTCGGCGACCTGGCGGACGGTGCCGAGCAGGGATTCCTTGGATTTGACGTCGACGCCGTTGGTGGGGCGGACGGCGACCAGGACGTGCGGTTCGGTGGCCAGGGCGCGGGCGATGACGACCTTCTGCTGGTTGCCGCCGGACAGGGCGGACACCGGGGCCGAGGGGCCGGGCGTCTTGATGTCGAGGTCGCCGATCATCCGCTCGGCGAAGGCCCGGGTGCGCGAGGGCAGGACCGTGCCGAACGGCCCGAGCTGGTCACTGACGGTCAGGGTGGCGTTCTCGGCGACGCTGCGCTGCGGGACGAGGCCCTGGACGTGCCGGTCCTCGGGCACGAAGCCGATGCCGGCCGCGAGAGCGGCGGGAACGCGCCCGGTGCGCACCGGGCGGCCCGCGACGGTGATCGTGCCGGCCTGCGGGCGGTGCAGGCCGGCGATCGTCTCGGCGAGCCGGACGTTGCCGCTGGCGGCCGCTCCGGCCAGGCCCACGACCTCGCCGGCCCGCGCGGTCAGGGAGAAGTCCTGGTAGGTGCCGGCCAGGCTCAGGCCGGAGACCTCCAGCAGTGGGGCGCCGTCGGTGCGCGTGCGGCCGGTCACCGACCAGGCGGGCCCACTGCCCCGGGCGCTCTCGCCGGTCATCGCCTCCACCAGGGCCTGCTGGTCGAGTTCGGCGACCGGTGCGGTGACGATGTGCCGGGCGTCCCGGTAGACCGTGACGGTCGCGCAGAGGTCGTAGACCTCCTGCAGGTGGTGGGAGATGAACAGGAACGCGACGCCCTGCTCCTGGAGCGAGCGCAGCTTCTCGAAGAGCCGGTCGATGCCGCGCGCGTCGAGCTTGGCGGTGGGCTCGTCCAGGATGATGAAGCGGGCCCCGAAGGACAGTGCCCGGGCGATCTCGACGAACTGGCGCTGCTCGACGCTCAGGTCCTCGGCGCGCGCGCTCGGGTCGACGTCCACGCCGTACTCGGTGAGCAGCTCGGTGGCGCGGCCGCGCAGCCGCTTCCAGCCGATCGGGCGCAGCGCTGCGGCGCTCTGCCGGTCGAGGAAGAGGTTCTCGGTGACGGTCAGCGCGGGGATGATGGTGGAGCGCTGGTAGACGCAGGCGACCCTGGAGCGCCAGGCGTCGGTGTCGCCGGGGGCCGGAGCCGGCTCGCCGTTGAAACGCAGGGTGCCCGTGTCGGGGTTCTGCAGGCCGGTGAGGATCGACACGAGCGTGGACTTGCCCGCGCCGTTGCGGCCGACCAGGGCATGCGATTCGCCAGGGGCGACCGAGATGCGGGCGTCGCTGAGCGCGACGGTGGCGCCGAAGCGCTTGCTGATCCCGTCGGCCTCGACGACGGGGCCCCGGACGGGGCTGGGGTCCGCCATGGCGGGGTCCTTTCCGCAGGGTCCGAGAACGGCGGCACCGAGAGGGGAGCCCGGGCCGCGGCTCACGAGGGGTCGGTGGGGTTACTTGCCGACGTTGTTGCCCCAGAGGGACTTGTCGTCGACGTTGTCCTTGGTGACCAGCGGCGCGGGGATCTGGTCCTCCAGGCCGTTGGGCAGCTGGATGATGGTCGACTGGTGGTCCCTCGGCGGCGGCCTTGGCGTAGTACAGGGCGTACTTGGCGTAGAGGTCGGCGGGCTGGGAGACGGTCGCGTCGATGTCGCCCTTGCGGATCGCGTCGAACTCCTGCGGGATGCCGTCGTTGGAGACGATGGCGATGTGGCCGGGCTCTCCGGCGGGCTTGAGCAGGCCCTTCTGCTGGAGCAGGGCGAGGGTGGGCTGGAGGAAGACGCCGCCGGCCTGCATGTAGACGCCGCCGAGGTCCGGGTTGGCGGCCAGGGTGGACTGGAGCTTGGCGGAGGCGACGTCGCCCTTCCAGTCGGTGGCCAGCTCGATGACCTGGATGCCGGGGAACTTCTCCTTCATGCAGGCGGCGAAGGCCTCGGAGCGGTCGCGCCCGTTGATGGAGCTGAGCGCGCCCTGGAGCTCGGCGACCTTGCCCTTGCCGTCGAGCTGCTTGCCGAGGAACTCGCAGGCCTTGGTGCCGTACGCCTTGTTGTCGGCGCGCACCACCATGTAGACGTTCCCCTTGTCGGGGCGGGTGTCGACGCTGATCACCGGGATCTTCCTGGCGGACAGCTGCTCCAGGGTGGAGGCGATAGCGCCGGTGTCCTGCGGGGCCATCACGACGGCCTTGGCGCCGGTGTTCTGGAACACCTGGACGTTGGCGACCAGCTTGGTGACGTCGTTCTGGGAGTTGCTCACCGGCAGGGTGTTCAGGCCCTGCGTGGCGGCGTCCTGCTTGATGTACTGCGCGTAGGAGTTCCAGAAGTCGGAGTCCGCACGCGGCAGGTCGATGCCGAGCGCCGGCTTGCCGCCGGCGGCGGACTCCGAGGCGCTGCCGCGGTTGCAGGCCGTGGCGAACCCCGCCAGGACGACGACGGCGGCGGCCGTGGCCGCGATTCTGGAGGAGCGAGGCTTCATGGTGCTGATCTCCTTGGCTGGGATGTCCGGTGCTCCCCTGTGCGGGGGGCGTGGAGCCGACTGTGCGGGGGCGTGGAGCCGGCGTGGTGGGGGGCGCGAGGCCCGTCCCGGTGGGGCGGGGCGGGCGGGGGAGCCGGCCTCCCTTCCAGCCCTCAGCAGGAGGGAGGCCGGTTCCTGGTTGCGGCGGTCCGTGGCAGACGGGGCCGGACCGCGCTTCCCACAGTCATCGGATGGCTTGCGGGTCAGGAGGACCATACGAGCCTGACATCTGACTGACAAGAGGAAACCTCGGATGATTCTCAACCGTGACGTCCAGGTTTCCGCCCTGTGTCGTGGGTGAGGTGAGAAATCCACCCTGAGCTGCCGATTTGACGGACGGTTCGATGACGTACGAGTCGACGGGCCCGGTAAACATCGGAGGACTTCTTGCGGTGGTGTGACGAGACTCGTATGGTCAGGGCGTCACGGATTCATCCGATGTGTTGGCCGGTGAAGAGTCCCGGCCCGCAGACCTACGACGGGAGTCAGGGCATGAAGCTACTGCGGATCGGACCGGCGGGAGAAGAGGTCCCGGCGGCAGTCGGCGACGACGGCCGGGTCTTCGCACTCACGGGCCTGACCACCGACATCGACGGCGCGTTCCTCGCCTCCGGCGGGATCGACCGGGTCCGGGCCGCCCTGGCCGCCGGCGAGCTCCCTCCGATCGACCCGGCCGGCCTGCGGATCGGCGCACCGGTCGCCCGGCCGGGCAAGGTCGTCTGCATCGGCCTCAACTACCGCGACCACGCGGAGGAGACCGGCGCGGCCATCCCCACCCGGCCGGTGGTCTTCATGAAGGACCCGTCCACCGTGGTCGGCCCCCACGACCGGGTACTGATCCCCCGCGGCTCGGTGAAGACCGACTGGGAGGTGGAGCTCGCCGTCGTCGTCGGACGCCGGGCCCGCTACCTGGACTCGCCGGACCAGGCCCTGGCCCATGTCGCGGGCTTCGCGATCAGCAACGACGTGTCCGAGCGCGAGTTCCAGCTGGAGTACTCCGCCCAGTGGGACCTCGGCAAGTCCTGCGAGACCTTCAACCCGCTCGGCCCCTGGCTGGTCACCCCGGACGAGGCCGGCGACGTGCAGGCCCTGGGCCTGCGTCTGGCCGTCAACGGCGAGACGCGACAGGACGGCAACACCAAGAACATGATCTTCGACGTCGCCCACATCGTCTGGTACCTCAGCCAGTACATGGTGCTGAACCCCGGCGACGTCATCAACACCGGCACCCCGGCCGGCGTGGCCCTGGGCCTGCCCGGCAACCCCTACCTGCGCGCCGGCGACACCGTCGAACTGGCCGTCGACGGCCTCGGCTCCCAGCGCCAGACCTTCTCCCACGCGTGAAAGGCACCACCTTGTCCGCAACCACGGCGCGGATCACCGCCGTCGACACCTACGACATCCGCTTCCCCACCTCACGGGAGCTGGACGGGTCCGACGCCATGAATCCCGACCCCGACTACTCCGCCGCCTACGTCGTCCTGCGCGCCTCCGCGGGCGGCCACGAGGGCCACGGGTTCACCTTCACCATCGGCCGCGGCAACGACGTCCAGGTCGCCGCCATCGACGCGCTGAGCGAGCACATCGTCGGACGCCCCGTCGCCGAGCTGTGCGCCGACCCCGGATCCCTGTACCGCGACCTGATCGGCGACAGCCAGCTGCGCTGGCTGGGGCCCGAGAAGGGCGTGATGCACATGGCGATCGGAGCCGTCGTCAACGCGGTCTGGGACCTCGCCGCCAAGCGCGAGGGCAAGCCGCTGTGGCAGCTGCTCGCCGACGCCGACCCCGAGTGGCTGGTCTCCCAGGTCGACTTCCGCTACCTCACCGACGCGCTGACGCCCGACGAGGCCCTCGAACTGCTGCGCAAGGGCAGGCAGGACGCACCCGACCGGGCCGCCGAACTCGTTCGCCGCGGCTACCCCGCCTACACCACCTCGCCCGGCTGGCTGGGCTACAGCGACGAGAAGCTCACCCGCCTCGCCCAGCAGGCGGTGGCCGACGGCTTCACCCAGATCAAGCTGAAGGTCGGCGCCGACCTGGAGGACGACGTCCGCCGCTGCCGCGCCGCCCGCGAGGCCGTCGGGCCGGACATCCGCATGGCGATCGACGCCAACCAGCGCTGGAACGTCGCCGAGGCGATCGAGTGGACGAACGCCCTCGCCGAGTTCGACCCGTACTGGATCGAGGAGCCCACCAGCCCCGACGACGTCCTCGGCCACGCTGCCGTTCGGCGCGGGGTCCACCCGATCAAGGTCGCCACCGGCGAGCACGTCCAGAACCGCGTCGTCTTCAAGCAGCTGCTCCAGGCCGGCGCGATCGACGTCCTCCAGCTGGACTCGGCCCGGGTGGCCGGTGTCAACGAGAACCTCGCCATCCTGCTGCTCGCCGCCAAGTTCGGCGTCCCGGTCTGCCCGCACGCCGGCGGCGTGGGCCTGTGCGAACTGGTCCAGCACCTGTCGATGTTCGACTACGTCGCGCTCTCCGGGACCACCCAGGACCGGGTGATCGAGTACGTCGACCACCTCCACCAGCACTTCCTCGACCCCGTCGTCATCGACGCCGGCCACTACCGGGCGCCCACCGGACCCGGCTTCTCCGCCACCATGCACCAGGCCACCATCGACACCTACACCTACCCCGACGGCGCGTTCTGGGCGGCCGACCTGGCGGGCAGCGAGAAGGGAGAGGACTCGTGACGACCGGCCTCGAGGGGCTCACCGCCCTGGTGACCGGCGGTGCCTCCGGCATCGGCCTGGCCACCGCCCGACTGCTCGGCGAACGTGGAGCGGACGTCGCCGTCCTGGACCTCGACCCGAGCGGCGTCCGTGCCCCGCTGCGCGGCTTCACCGCCGACGTCTCCGACGACCGCTCCGTACAGGCTGCCGTCCAGGCGGCGGCCGAGGCACTCGGCGGGATCGACATCCTGGTCAACAACGCCGGCATCGGCGCCGCCGGCACCGTCGAGGACAACCCGGACGAGCAGTGGCACCGCGTCCTGGACGTCAATGTGCTCGGCATCGTCCGCACCACCCGCGCCGCCCTCCCGTACCTGCGCCGCTCCGCCTCGGCCTCGGTGGTCAACACCTGCTCGATCGCCGCCACCGCCGGACTGCCCCAGCGCGCGCTGTACTCGGCGAGCAAGGGCGCCGTCCTCTCGCTCACCCTGGCGATGGCCGCCGACCACGTCCGCGAAGGGATCCGGGTCAACTGCGTCAACCCGGGCACCGTCGACACCCCGTGGGTCTCACGGCTGCTGGACGCGGCCGACGACCCGGCCGCCGAGCGCGCCGCACTGAACGCCCGCCAGCCCACCGGGCGGCTGGTCACCGCCGAGGAGGTCGCCGCAGCCATCGCCTACCTCGCCTCCCCGGCCGCCGCCAGTGTCACCGGCACCGCGCTCGCGGTCGACGGCGGCATGGCCGGCCTGCGCCTGCGACCGGAGCCACGCCCGTGAACCCTCGCCACCGCCCGCTCGGCGGCGGCAGGGTCCAGGTCACCGAACTCGCCTTCGGCGCAGCCGGCATCGGGAACCTGTTCACCGCGGTCAGCGACGAACAGGCCGAACAAGCCGTCACCGCCGCTTGGGAAGCGGGCGTACGGTACTTCGACACCGCCCCGCACTACGGCCTGGGCCTGTCCGAGCGCCGCCTCGGTGACGCGCTGCGCGAGCGGCCGCGCGAGCAGTACACGCTCTCGACCAAGGTCGGCCGGCTGCTGGAGCCGTCGCCCTCCAGCGACGGCGACGACCTGGCCAACGGCTTCGCCGTGGCCGCCAGCCACCGCCGGGTCTGGGACTTCAGCGCCCGGGGCGTGCGCCGCTCCGTCGAGGACAGCCTGAACCGGCTCGGCCTCGACCGGATCGACATCGCCTACCTGCACGATCCCGACGACCATGCCGAGCAGGCACTCGACGAGGCCTACCCCGAACTCGAACGCCTGCGCGCGGAGGGAGTCGTCGGAGCGATCGGCCTCGGCATGAACCAGGCCGAACTGCCCGCCCGCTTCGTCCGCGAGACCGACATCGACGCCGTCCTGCTGGCCGGCCGCTACACCCTGCTCGACCAGCGAGGCCTCGCCGAACTGCTGCCCTTGGCCCAGCAGCGGGGCGTCGGCGTGGTCATCGGAGGGGTGTTCAACTCCGGCCTGCTCGCCGACCCCCGCCCGGGTGCCACCTTCGACTACACCGCGGCCCCCGCGCACCTGCTCGGCCGGGCCCTGGAGCTCAAGGCGGTGTGCGAGACCTACGGTGTGCCGCTGCGTGCCGCCGCCCTGCGGTTCCCGTTCGGGCACCCGGCGGTGGCGAGCGTCCTGGTCGGCACCCGCAGCGCCGCCGAGGTCCGGGACGCCGCCGCTATGCTCGATCACCCCGTCCCGGCGGCGCTCTGGGCAGAACTCAGGGACCGCCGACTGCTGCGGGAGGACGTCCCCACCCCCGAGGAGGTGAGCTGATGCGCATCGCCCTGTTCATCACCTGCTTCAACGACACGATGTTCCCCGAGACCGGCCGCGCGGTGGTGACCGTACTGGAGCGGCTGGGCCACACCGTCGACTTCCCGATGGAACAGACCTGCTGCGGGCAGATGCACTTCAATACCGGCTACCGCCCCGACGCCGTCCCACTGGTGGCCCGCTTCGCCCGGACCTTCGCCGACTACGACGCCGTCATCACGCCGTCCGCGTCCTGCGCCGGCATGGTCAAGGAGAACCACCCGTTGCTGGCCCGGGAGTACGGGCCCGCCGGCCTCCAACAGCAGGTCGCCGAACTGGTGCCCCGGGTCCACGAGTTCACCGAGTTCCTGACCGACGTCCTCGGCGTCACCGACGTCGGCGCCCGCTTCCCGCACCGCGTCGCCTACCACCCCACCTGCCACTCGCTGCGCGGCCTGCGCCTCGGCGACCGCCCCGACCGGCTGCTGCGCGCCGTCGAGGACCTGGACCTCGTGGACCTGCCCGCGGCCGACTCCTGCTGCGGCTTCGGCGGCACCTTCGCCGTCAAGAACGCCGACACCTCCGCCGCGATGCTCGCCGACAAGAACGCCGCCGTCCTGGACAGCGGCGCCGAGGTCCTGTGCGCCGCCGACAACTCCTGCCTGATGCACATCGGCGGCGGACTGTCCCGCCAGGGCGCCCCCGTGCGCACCATGCACATCGCCGAGATCCTCGCCGCCTCCGAAGGAACCGCACGATGAGCAACCCCGCCGGCCGCGGCGTCGTCTGGCTCGGCGCCCCGTCCTTCCCCGACGCCGCCCGCGAAGCGCTCGGCAACACCCAGCTGCGCGCCAACCTGAAACGGGCCACCACGACCATCCGCGACAAGCGGCTCGCGGTCGCCTCCGAACTGGACGACTGGGAGCAGCTGCGCGACGCCGCCGCCGCGATCAAGAAGCGGACCTCGCGCCACCTCGACCACTACCTCGTCCGGCTGGAGGCCGCCGTCACCGCCGCGGGCGGCACCGTGCACTGGGCCTCGGACGCCGTCGAGGCCAACCGCATCGTCACCGAACTCGTGCAGGCCACCGGCGAACGCGAGGTCGTGAAGATCAAGTCCATGGCCACGCAGGAGATCGGCCTCAACGAGGCCCTCGCCGAAGCCGGCCTCACCGCCTACGAGACCGACCTCGCCGAACTCATCGTCCAGCTCGGCGACGACCGGCCCTCCCACATCCTCGTCCCCGCGATCCACAAGAACCGCAGCGAGGTCCGGGACCTGTTCGTTGCCGAGATGGGCAGCTGGGGCCGGCCCGCACCGGACGGACTCACCGACTCACCCGCCGACCTGGTGGACGCGGCCCGGCTGCACCTGCGGGAGAAGTTCCTCTCCGCCAAGGTGGCCGTCTCCGGTGCCAACTTCGCCGTCGCCGACACCGGCACGGTCGTGGTCGTGGAGTCCGAGGGCAACGGCCGGATGTGCCTCACCCTGCCCGAGACCCTCATCACCGTGATGGGCATCGAGAAGGTCGTCCCCACCTGGACCGACCTGGAGGTCTTCCTCCAGCTCCTGCCCCGCTCGTCCACCGGCGAGCGGATGAACCCCTACACCTCCACCTGGACCGGGGTGACGCAGGGCGACGGCCCGCAGGACTTCCACCTGGTCCTCCTCGACAACGGCCGCACCGACACCCTCGCCGACACCGTCGGCCGCCAGGTCCTCGGCTGCATCCGCTGCTCCGCCTGCCTCAACGTCTGCCCCGTCTACGAGCGCACCGGCGGCCACGCCTACGGCTCCGTCTACCCCGGACCGATCGGCGCCGTCCTCACCCCGCAGCTCGTCGGCGTGGAGAACGCGGCGACCCTGCCGTTCGCCTCCACCCTGTGCGGAGCCTGCTACGACGCCTGCCCGGTGAAGATCGACATCCCCGAGGTACTGGCCCACCTGCGGGCCAAGGCCGTCGAGAGCAAGCCGAAGCGGGCGGAGGCGCTGGCCATGAAGGCCGCCGCCACCGTCCTCGACTCCCCGCGGCTGCTCTCCGCCGCCCAGAAGGCGGCCGCCCTCGGCGGCCGGGCGCTGGCCCGGGACGGAAGGATCGGCCGACTCCCGGGCCCGCTGCACGGCTGGTCCGACACCCGGGACACCCCCGCACCCCCCGCCGAGTCCTTCCGCACCTGGTGGCGCAAGAACAGGGACCACGAAGCATGAACAGCCGTCAGGCCGTCCTCGGCCGCATCCGCGCCGCGCTCGCCGACGTCCCCGCCGGCGAACTGCCCAGCGACGTCCCCGTACCCCGGACCTACCGCCGCAGCCACACCGAGCCGGGCGAGGACACCGTCGCCCTGTTCGCCGAACGCGTCGCCGACTACCGCGCCACCGTCACCCGCACCGATGAGGCGGGCCTGCCGACCGCCATCGCCGCCGCGCTCACCGCGTGCGGGGCGAGAAACCTGGCGCTGCCAGACGGCTTCCCCGTCGAGCTACTGCCGTCCGGCGACTGGCAGTGGCACCCGGAACCGCTGGACACCCCGGCCCTGAACGCCCTGGACGGCGCCGTCACCCTGGCCGCCGGGGGCATCGCCGTCACCGGGACCCTCGTCCTCGACACCGGCCCCGGCCAGGGCCGCCGCGCCCTCACCCTCGTACCCGACTACCACCTGTGCGTCATCCACGCCGGACAGATCGCCGCCGACGTCCCCGACGCCCTCGCCCGCCTCGACCCCGCGCTGCCGCTGACCTTCATCTCGGGACCCTCCGCCACCAGCGACATCGAACTCGACCGGGTGGAAGGCGTGCACGGCCCCCGCACCCTGCATGTCGTCATCGTCGACCGCCCCCTGCCGGAGCAGCCATGAACGTCGCCCTGCACACCCGCCTCCGCCCCGAGCGGATCGCCGAGTACGAGGCGGTCCACCGCGAGGTGCCCGAGGAGCTCGCCGCAGCCATCCGGGCCGCCGGTGTCACCTCCTGGACCATCTGGCGCAGCGGCTGCGAGCTGTTCCACCTGTTGGAGTGCGAGAGCTACCCCCGGCTCCTCGCCGAACTGGAGCACCTCCCGGTCAACGTCGCCTGGCAGGAGAGGATGGGCGAACTGCTCGACATCAGCCACGACTACTCCGACGCCGGTGTCGGGGCCGGCCTGCCGGTGGTGTGGTCGCTGTGACCGGACATCGGATCATCGACGCGCACCACCACGTGTGGGACCTGACGGCCCGCCCGCAACCGTGGACCGACGGGACGCCGCTCGCCCGCTCCTTCTCCGTCGACGACCTCGAACCCGAGGCCCGCGCCGCCGGGGTCACCGCCACCGTCGTCGTGCAGACCGTCTGCGTGCCCGAGGAGACCCCCGAACTGCTGGCGCTGGCCGACGGCAGGGAGCTGATCGCCGGCGTCGTCGGCTGGACCGACCTCACCGCCCCCGCCGTCGCCGACGCGCTCGCCGCGCTGCGTGAACTCCCCGGCGGGGAACGCCTGGTGGGCATCAGGCACCAGGTCCAGGAGGAACCCGATCCCGAGTGGCTGCTGCGCCCCGACGTCCGGCGCGGCCTGCTCGCCGTGGCCGAGGCCGGTCTCGCCTACGACCTCGTCGTCAAGCCGCACCAGTTGCGCACCGCCGCCGTCGCGGCCGCCCGGCTTCCCGGCCTGACGTTCGTCCTCGACCACCTCGGCAAGCCCCCGGTCGTCGACGGCGCGCTCGACCCCTGGGTGGCGCACCTGCGCCGCCTGGCCGCGCTGCCCAACACGGTGGCAAAGCTCTCCGGCCTGGTGACCGAGGCCGCCCCCGGCCGGTGGCGCACGGAGGACCTCGCGCCGTACGCCGACACCGCCCTGGACGCCTTCGGTCCGCAACGGCTCCTCTTCGGCTCCGACTGGCCCGTGTGCACCCTGGAGGCCGGCTACGGCGAGGTCGTCCGGATCACCCGGCACCTCGTGAACGGGCTCAGCGCGGGGGAGAGGGACGCGGTGTTCCGGCACAACGCCGTCCGCGTGTACAGGCTCGGCGCCCCGCCGGGAGCGTAGCCGCCCGGGCCGAGGCACGGCCGGCCTCCGGTGGATCCTGCCGGATCGTCTTGACTTGTCGCGGTCAAGACGATCTCCGGCGGGGTGCCGTGGGAGCTATGCTGCAACGATCAGGACCAGGGAGGCAGCGGCGTGCCAGTCACCGACTCGGCGATCGAGAAGATCAAGGCCATGATCGTCAGTGGTGAACTGCGCCCCGGTTCGCGACTCCCCAAGGAAGCCGACCTGGCCGAGCGGCTCGGCCTGTCGCGCAACTCCCTGCGCGAGGCGGTGAAAGCCCTCTCGCTCATCCGGGTGCTCGACGTACGCCAGGGGGACGGCACCTACGTGACGAGTCTGGAGCCCAACCTGCTGCTGGACGCGCTGGGCTTCGTCGTCGACTTCCACCAGGACGACTCGGTGCTGGAGTTCCTGGAGGTCCGCCGCATCCTGGAACCCGCCGCCGCAGCCATGGCCGCCCGAGTGATGCCGGACGAGGACATCGCCGCCCTCGGGGAGGTCCTGGAGAGCCTGAGTGACGAGGCCTCCCTGCAAGAACTGATCGACAACGACCTCGAGTTCCACCGCAGAATCGCGGCCGGCTCGGGCAACACCGTCCTGTGCTCGCTCATCGACGGCCTGTCCGGCCCGACCGCCCGGGCGAGGATCTGGCGCGGGCTGACCGAGGAAGGCGCGGTCGACCGGACCCGCCAGCAGCACCGCGCCATCCTCGATGCCATCGCCCACCGCCGCCCCGACCTCGCGCACGCCTGGGCGACGGTGCACGTGGCAGGCGTCGAGCAGTGGCTGCGGGACACCCTCGGCGCAGCCGGATCCTCGCTCGGCTGACGCGGGGCGGGTGCTGCCCGGAGTGGGAAGGTCGGACGGTGACCTGGGTTCCCGGCATGGACTCGCCGGACAGGATGGACGCCGCTCCGCGCGAACCGGTGAGCAAACCGCTCGTGCACGCCGGCCGGCCCGTCCGACCGACGACGCGCATCGACCTCGGACATGTCCCCAGCCATGAACAGTCCAGCGAGAGAACCCGATTGCCGTCACGGTAAGCACCGTTGCAGTACTAGTGTCGCCATACCTTGACTCTCGACTCTTTGAACGAATTCAAGAGCCCGGTCATTCACACGGAGGACACCATGACGGCAAGCGCACCCACTTGGAGTTCGGACGCCGTGCTGCGGCGGCTGCGCGGCACGGGCGAGGGGCTGACCGGCTCGGCCGGTCCCGGCGCGGCCGCCGACCGCGCGATGGGACGGGCCCTGACCGGCTTCCTGGACCGGATCGCCGGGCGTGGCTCGGGGCCGGCCGTGGACGGAATCGTCGCGCTGCCGTTCCTGGTGCACGGGACACACACCGGCGACCCGGCGCCGGCCGAGCCCGCGGCGGTGGTGCACGTGCTGTGGTGGGTCGCGGCACGCTACCTGGACGACCTGTCCGACGCCGGGCCCCGGCCGTACGCCGCAGCTGACACGGACACTGTGGACCAGGACCTGCTCGCCGTGATGGGGATCGCCTGCCACCTGGCGACCGAGGTGCTCGACGAGGCGTGCCGCGACGACCCGGAGCGGGCGCTGCGGCTGCGCCAGGAGCTGTCGCGCACCTGGTACCGGGCGATAGCAGGCCAGCTCGCGGACCTCACGGCGACCGCCGCGACGGCGACCGCCGAAGAGGTCATGGACGGCTACCTGGGGAAGACCGGTGCCCCGTACGCCATGGCCGCGGCGATGGGCGCGGTGCTGGCCGGGTGCGACGAGGCGCGCGTGGACGCGTGGCGCGACTTCGGCGCGCGTTTCGGCGTGCTGCGGCAACTGGTCAACGACCAGCGGGACATCGCCTCGGGACGGTACGAGGACCTTCGCAACGGCACTGCCACCTTCATGGTGGTGCAGTACCTGAAGTCGCTGTCCGAGCCGGAGCGCGCGGTGGCGGAGAAGCTGCTCGTCGGGTGCGCGGACTCCGCGGCCGCCCGGGAGGAGTTCGCGGCGCAGCTGACCGAGCCGAGCCGACTGCTGGCATTCGCAGCGGTTGTCAGGCCGCTGATCGACGGGCTGCACGCGAGTATCGACGAGGCCGGCGGGGTGGGCGAGTACGTCGCGGGGCTGCATGCGCTGGTCGATCAGACGGTGAACCTGTACCCGGAGTTCCTGCTGGGCGTCCGGGACTGAGAGCCAGGACCGGGGCGGCCCCAGCTGTTCTGTCCCGTGAGGCCCGGGGCGGACGGACCACCCGGGCCTCGGCGGCCCGGGTGGTCCGTCCGGAAAGCGCTCCCTCGGGCCCCCTTCCGTCCGTCGGGCGGGGGCGTGCCGGGTCCGGTTCTCCGGGCCGTTGCAGTTCCGGGCGCTCGTGCCGTTGCGCGCGAAAGTCCGGACGGGCGTGCGGTCCGCGCCCGCCCCTCCCGTCTCGAAATTCCGGCCCCCCGGGGTATAACGCCGAACGGCCCGGCTCCCCCCTCGGAGGGGGCTGGGCCGTTCGCGACCGGGCCGGCCCGGCGGCGCTGCTTCGGCCGGGGGCGGCGCGGGTTGCCGTTCATGTCGATGTCGGCGGGCGGATCTCAGTGCGGCGCCGGTTGCGGGTGCAGCGCATTGTTGACGGTGCAGCCGCCCTCTCCGGGCATCCGCTGCATCCGGGTCGGTGCCCAGACGTCGGTGACGCCGGGGCTCACGCGGGCAAGAAGGCAGTCCTGCGGGTCGGAGCCGTTGCCCTTCACCACCAGGAGAACGCCGACCCGTCCGCCGTCCGACTTCACCTCGGTACGGATCGCCGGGGGCAGGTCCAGGGCGGCGAGCGCACGGCGCACCTCGGCCTCGTCCACCTGGCCGCCCTCCGGTACCCGTGGAAGCCCCGCGCGCAGCTCCTCGTACGGCAGCCGGGGCGGTTCGGGTCGCGGGGCGAAGGCCAGCGGAGGGTTGTCCGGGCAGTCCACGTCGCGGGGATCCTCGCGCCACTCCGACGTCGGCGACACCCGGACCGCGAAACAGCGCCGCACGGTGACCTGCTTCGGGGCGAACCCCCCGCCGGTCGCCGACCCGGACGTGCGGACGACCACGTCGATGCCGTCCCCGTCGTGTGTCGAGGTACCCGTCAGCCGCAGTACCTCCACCCCGTTGATGCCGGCAGCGGAACGGCCGACCTCCTCCGCCGTGCGTGGGCGCTGGCTGTAGAGCACCTGGCCCGCCTTCCTGGCCACCTCCCGTGCGGCGTCCGTCGCCTCGTCCTCGGTGGACGGCAGCACCCCGCAGCCGACGGTGAACAGCAGCAGCAGCGAGGGGAGCAGGAGCAGTCGGCGCGTCATGCGTCCAGCCTTTCGGCACCGCGCCCGAAGGGGCGTCGGCCCGCGTACTCGGGGCAGCACGAGTACATGGGTACGGGTACTCGTACTCGTACTCGTACTCGGACGGTGCGGCTATCGTTCCGCCGGCAGCGCCCAGGGGGCGGCGGCGGAGCCAGGTAGGTCGTCCCCGCGTCACCGCCGAGAGAGATTCCCGTGTCCGGAGAACCGTCGAACTTCAGCGAGTGCTGCCGAGAACAGACCATGGGATGGTCGTGATGTCGTCCTGCGTCCGGGACCGGTGCGGAAGCTCGGTACGGACGCGGCCGGGCCGTCTACACGGCATCGGCCCTTCTTGTGATCGTCATGTCGGCCATCTTCCCACCGACTGCCGCCGGCCGACCAGACCGGATCCCGCTCCCGGTCCGTGCGGGCGCCATCTGACACTCCATCAGCGACGCACGAGACGCCCCGCGAGCCGCCGCTGTGATGCTTCACAACTGCGGACCTCAGGCCCTGCGGTGGACTGCCCTGGCTGCGGGCCGAATGACATAGTGGCGTCATGAGCCGCCGCCGAACCCGTCCAGCTGGGGAGCGCGCCCGGAGCCGCCCCGACCCGAGTCACGGCTGTGCTGATCCGGTGAACTGCGAACGCCCGTTCTGCGCCCCGCCGTCGTCGGCCGGCATCCGCCTCGTCGCGGCCGGGAGCACACGGGTGGTCGTGCACGAGCTGCCCGGCGAGCCGATCTCCGCATCGGCGCTGTTCGAGCGGCTCAACGCCGGGATCGGCCGCGAGCACCTGCTGGACATCGCGGGCACCGACCCGTTCGGGGCGCATCAGCACTTCCCCCTCCTCGTGCGCATTCGGGAATCCGGGCGAGTACCGCAGCAGTTGGACTTCGACCCCGGCGAGGCACTGCGGCTGTCGCGGCACGCCAGCGGCCCGGACGTCCACCATCTCACCCGGGCCTGGTGCTGCACGCTGCTGGTGATCACGACCGGCGACCACACCGACGACCTGAACGACACCGCCCCACAGCTGGTCGAAAGCTGCCTCGCGCTCGGCGGGGACATACCGCAGCTGGCCGAACGGCTGCTGGCCTGGCGGGCGGTCACCGAGGAACCGAACGCCGTCGGTCCGCCGGGCCAGGACCACGGCTGCGCCGACCCGGTGGCCCTGCTGGCACTGATACTGCTGCGCGCCGCCGGCGATTCCGCCGACCCCCGCCTCGGCGACCTGGTCCGGACACTGGCCGACATGCTCACGGTGCCGCAGCGGCTGCCCTCCGGGCACCGGCCGCGGCCGATGAAGCCGGTCGCCCACCGACGCTGGCGGCACCTCGTCGACACCGTCCTCGCCCCGCCGGCCCCGACCGGGTCCGACCTGGACCGGTTGATCACCGCCCTGCGCCGAGCCGACCGCAAGCACCGGGTGCCGGATCAGGAAGCCCCTGCCCCGCGGTGACACGAGAGACGCACGCTTTGCGGGCCGACCACCGGTGGGCGCCGTCGTGCCCGGACCACGTCCTGCCGGGCGGGGCGACATCCGGCCCCGGCCTGCTGTACCGGCCGGCCGCAGCCTGTCTTCGAAGGCTGGTTCAACGGGACGAGAAGATCGCGATGCCGTTGGGGACCGGTCGTTCCTGCTGGTGCGCGAGGCTGTTGCGGACGGTGACCCGGCCCGTGTCGGTGTCGCGGGTGGCGAGGGTCGCGGAGCCTCCGCCGTCCAGGTAGGAGGCCTGGGCGCAGTCAAGGGAGCGGAGGACCTCGGCGAGCTCGCTGAGGGTGAGTCCGCTGGAGGTGCCTTCGCGGCCGTCGGTGGACAGCAGGCGCAGGGTGTGGCCGCCGTCGGCGATGCCGATGGCGCTGCGGGGTTCCGCGGTGGTGTTGTCCAGGCCGGCCAGCGGCTGGTGGTCCCGGAGCAGCGGGTAGGCGCCCAGGGCGAAGGTGTACGGCACCGGGTTGGTGCTGGAGAGGTGGTAGTCGACCTCGACGGGGGTGCCGGGGGCCAGTTCACGAAGGGCGCGGGCGCCGGCCTCGCGGCCGAGCAGGACGGTGGTGTCCGGGTCGATGGGGCCGGTGCCCGGTGTGTCGGAGAGCGTCTCGACGTGGCCGTGGCGGACGGTCACCTCGTAGGTCTCACTGGTGCAGGGGGCGCCCCGGTGGTCGTCGGTCCCGCAGGCGGCGCGAGCGCGGGAGACCGCTCCCCACTGCGACGTGAAGGCCCCGATCGAGTCGACGGGCAGGGCGTACTGGTTGAGGCCGCCGAGCGCGAGGGTGCCCTGGAGGGTGCGGATGTGACCGTGGAGCACCAGTCGGTCCATCCGGGCCGTGCCGTCCGCGTCCACGCCGAACACGTCCTCGTCGGTGTCGCCGACCGGCTTCGGCCCACCGAAACGCTGCCCGTCGGGCACCGCGCCCTTCAGCGGCAGTCCGTCCAGGACCGCCGGGCCGCAGGGGGCGCCGGTCGCCTGGACACCGGGGTGCTGCTCCTCGGTGATGTTGAAGAAGTCGCCGTTGATCGCGGCGACGGCCCCTGCGTCCTCGCCCATCCGGGAGACCGTCTCGCGGGCGGCGACCGCGCCGGGGTGGAGCAGGTCGGCCGCAACCCCTGGCCGGTCCAGGTCCACCGTCACCACGTGGACCCGCGCGCTGCCCTGTGAGGTGGGAACGGTGAACGCCTGGTAGTCCACCCCCTGTGCCACTGGTTCGCGTACCACGGTGGAAGCGGCCGAGGCGGCACTGGCCCGGTACGTGCCCGGGCCCACCCCCAGACCGACCGCGATCAGGGCCAGGGCGGCGGTGACGCCGGCAGCAGATCTCATGGATGCACTGTGCGCGGCGGTTGGTGAGGTTCCGCACAGGCACGACGACCGACTGTCGGAAACCACCTCCACGAGGCTCGGAGGTGGAAGCGAAGATCCGAAGCGGAATCACTTCTCGCTGTTCGATCGCCTGCCTCTCTCAGCGCTGACCACGTGCGGACCGGTCGCCGATCAAGGACGCCTGTGGCGGGGCGTTCTCGGCGGTGTCCGGCGCCTTTTCGCCCAGCTGGTCCTTCAGCTTCTCCTGGGCGGCGTCGATCCGCTCGCCGTACTTGCCCCGGGTCTTCTCGTCGACGAAGTCTCCGGCCTTGTCGATGCCCTGTCCGGCCTGGTCCTCGTGTCCCTTGGGCATGTGCGCCATGTTGTCCAGAATCCCCATGGGGTCTCCTTCCGTTGGTTCCGGACGCCCGCGAGGGACAGAGGGATGTCTTCGCCACCTGGTCGGGTGGCGCGCGGAGTGCGGCCAACCGCTCCGCACGGTGGGTCTGCCCGGTCACCGCCCGGGGCCCATCGGGCAGGGGCGGCCCCTTCATCCGGTGGGTGAAGGGGCCACCCTGGTCAGGCTCCCAGCTGCTCGGAGGCGAGCGCGGTGCCCTGTACGCGGGCGCGGATCTTGGCGAACGCGGTGTCCCGGGAGGTGGAGGTGTCGTCGGCGAACGGTGCGAAGCCGGCGTCGTCGCAGGTGCCGAGCTGGTCGAGCGGGATGTGGCGGGCGGCTTGCAGGACGCGGTCGCGGACCTCCTCGGCCGTCTCCACGCGGGGGTCGATCGGGTCGGTCACGCCGACGAAGACGCGGATGCCCGGCCGCAGTTGGTCGGCGACGATGCCCAGGACCCGGTCCGGGTCGGCCTCACTGGCCAGCTGGAGGTAGAAGTTGCCCACGGTGAGCTTGAACAGGTGCGGCAGCAGCTCGGCGTAGTCGACGTCGAGGCTGTGGGTGGAGTCCAGGTCGGCCCCGGGGCCGGTGTGGACGCCGATCCGGGCGCGCTCGGCCTCGGTGAAACGGGACAGCACCGTGTTGTTCAGCTCGACGAGGTCGCGCAGCAGCTGACCGCTCGGGTCGAGCTTGAGTGACAGGCGGCCTTCCTCGAAGTCCAGTTGGACGACGTGCGCGCCCGCGTCCAGGCAGCCGCGGATGTCCGTCTCCGCCTCGCTCGCCAAGTCGTCGAGGAACTGTTCGCGCGGGTAGCCGGCGATCCCGTCGGGCGGGTAGAGCAGGCTCAGGGTGGAGGGGGCGACGACGGCCTGCTTCACCGGGAGATCCGTGTGCTGCTTCGCGGCCCGCAGGTACTCCTGCGCGTACGTCTTGTAGCGGAAGGGTCCGGAGGTCAGCCGGGGCAGCTGCCGGGTGTGGCCGTCGGCGAACGGGATGACGGCGCCGTCGGGGTCCAGGTCGGACAGCCCTTGGAGCGGGTAGGTGAGGAAGCTGGGCTTGGCCTGCTCGCCGTCGGTGAGCACCGGCGACCCGGTGGCCGCCAGCTTCTCCAGGGTCTCGCGAACGGCCTGGCTCCGGTTCGCGGCCAACTCGGTGTCGCTGCCGTGCCCGGCCCGGAGGTCCGAGGCCGCGACCTGTAGCGCCGGGGGACGGGGGATGCTGCCGATGAGTTCGGTAGGGATCACGGCGGCAGAGTAGAGGGATCGGAGGTGCAGGGCTCCGCCGACACGTGCGAGATGACCAGGTGAGCCACTTTCAGGGCATCGCGTACCGCTTGGTTGACGGCAGCGGATGCCTTCGTCGCGGATGGCGTCGCCCTGGACGGCGACCCTGACACCCCGCCGTGCGCAGGAGGTCGACCCCGCCGACTTCCTGCGCACGGTGTGCCCGCACCCGGAGGAACCCCAGCCGACGCACGACCGGGGTTCCTCTTCACACGGCGGGCGGCGGCCGGTGGCCTGCAGGCGAAGACGCGTGTGCCGCCGACCGGTCGTCCGGCAATGTGGCGCGGGTGTTGCGGATCGGGAAGGTCAGCGCTGCAGCGTGAGGAGCCCCGGTCGCCACGGCAACTGGTCGTAGGGGCCGCTCGCGGCGGGGGACTTGCCCTGGTAGAGGAGTTGCAGGTGGCAGGGGTCGACGGTCATGGTCTGGTCGGGGTTGTCGCGGACCAGGTCGCCGTGGCTGATGTCGTTGGTCCAGGTGGCGCCGCTGTTGGCCTTGCCGGCGAAGGGGCTGCTCTCGCTGCCGGCCTGCGGGGTCCAGGAACCGTTCAGGCCGGTGGCCGTGAAGGAGCGGAAGTAGCGCCCGTTCGCCCCCATCGCCTCGACGATCATGAGGTACTGGTTCCGGTCCTTGACCTTGTAGACCTGCGGGGCCTCGAACAGGTTGGCCGTCGAGTCGCTCATGACGGTCGTGTACGAGGAGCCGAAGTTGCCCGGGAAGTTCCCGATCGGCATGCTCGCCCGGTAGATGCTGCCGTTGTCACCGGCGAAGAACAGGTACATGTTCTGGCCGTCGGCGATCAGGGTCTGGTCGATCGGACCGGTGCCGGAGTTGGGGATGCTGCCGGTGAACAGCGGCTGCGGGGAGGACCAGCCGTTGGGGTTGGCGGGGTCGCTCGACGTGCGGTAGACGAAGGGCCACGCACCCCACTGGTAGGCCAGCACCCAGATGTTCCTGGGTGCGAAGTAGAACAGCGTGGGCGCCACCGCGGCCTGGCCCATCCCGGTCTGGCCGGTCGACGCCATGTCCGACCAGTTGGTGAAGGGGCTGAACATCATCGAGCCGTACGACGACCCGGAGACGTTCGAGGCGTAGACCAGGTGCTTGCCGTTGACCACGACGTCGGTGAAGTCCTTCACCGAGGCCCAGCCATTGGTGGGCTGCGCCAACTGACCCGTCGAGGACCAGCGGTACGTCGTCGGCAGGGGGCAGCTGCCGCCCGACGGGTCGCTCCCGGACAGGCCGGTCCACTGCTGGTTGCTGCGGCCGTTGCACGTCCAGATCTCCACGGCCGTGCCGTTGGCCGTGCCGGCGCCCGTGACGTCCAGGCACAGCCCGGACTCGACGCCGACGACCGTGCCGTCGGAGTTCACCCGCCACTGCTGGTTGGCGCCCCCGCTGCAGGTCCAGATCTGCACCCGGGTACCGGCCGTGGTGGCGTGGCCCGGTACGTCCAGGCACTTGTTGCCGTACACGGTCAGCCGGTTGTCGGACGTCGACGTCCACTGCTGGTTGGCGCCGCCCGAGCAGTCGTGGATCTGCAGGAACGCGCCGTCGTTCCGGTCGGCATTCGTCACGTCGAGGCACCGGCCGGAACCGGTGCCGTGCAAGGCGCCGCTGGTGGCCGCCCGGGCGGGGGCGGCGACGAGCATCGCCGCCAGTGCCGCCACCGCCGCGACCAGGGTGGTGAGCACCGTCGACAGCTTCCTGCGGCGGGAATTTCGTCTGCGCATGGGGACCTCCTCGGTGAACGGACAGAGCTGTCACACGGTTTCGGCGGCGCTCACACACGCGGGCCGCGGTGAGCGCGCGCCCCGCGGCTCAGCTCACTTGAAGTTCCAGTGCTGGTTGGCGCCGCCGTTGGAGTCCCAGATCTGGACGGGAGTGCCGTTGGCGGTCCGACCGCCGGGGATCTCCAGGGCCCGGCCGCTGGCGACGTTGGTCAGCGTGTAGGAGCCGTCGCTGTTCCGGCCGGCCCGCCAGTGCTGGTTGGCGCCGCCGCTGGAGTCCCAGACCTGCATCCGCGTCCCGTTGCCCGGCTGGTCGGCAGGCGCGTCCAGGGCCCGGCCGCTGGCGATGTTGGTCAGGGTGTAGGAGCCGTCGCTGTTCCGGGTGGCCCGCCACTGCTGGTTGGCGGCGCCGCCGGCGTCCCACACCTGGAGCGGGGTGCCGTTGCCGTTCTGCCCCGCGGGCTCGTCGAGGACGCGTCCGGCGGCCACGTCGGAGAGCGTGTAGACGGTGCCGGAGACGATGTCCCCGCTCGGCGTGCCGTTGCCGCTGCCCCCCAGGGCGGTGAGGGTCGCGCTGTAGGCGGGCTTCCTGTTGCCGTTGTTGTCGAACAGCAGGGGGTTCTCGCCGCCGCGCCAGGAGTCGCTGTCCCGGATGCCCCACACCGTGATGCCGGTGCAGCGGGCGACGTCGAGGCAGGCCCGGACGGTGTTGGCGTACGCGGTGGTGGACGCCTGGGCGATGTCGAGCTCGGTGAGCTGGACGTCGACGCCGAGCGCGGCGAAGTTGGCCAGGGTGGTCCGGAAGTCGGCCGGTGGGCCGCCGGCGCCGAAGTGGCTCTGGAGGCCGACGCAGTCGATGGGGACGCCGCGGGACTTGAAGTCCTTGACCATGGCGTAGACGCCCTGGGTCTTGGCGTCGGACCAGTTCTCGATGTTGTAGTCGTTGTAGCAGAGCTTGGCCGAGGGGTCGGCGGTCCGGGCGGTGCGGAACGCCTCCTCGATGAAGCCGTTGCCCAGCACGTTCTGGAACACGGAGCTGCGGTGCTGGCCGCTGCCGCCGTCGGCGAAGGCCTCGTTGACCACGTCCCAGGCGTAGATCCTGCCCTTGTAGTGGTTCATGGTCGTGGTGATGTGGTTGTTCATCACGCCGCGCAGGGTGGCGGCGTCGGTGATGGAGCCGACCCAGCCGGGCAGTTGGGAGTGCCAGACCAGGGTGTGGCCGCGCATGCGCTGGTTGTGCGAGGAGGCGTGGCCGACGATCGAGTCGGCGGGGGCGAAGTTGAAGTTGCCGCGCGAGGGTTCGACGGTGTCCCACTTCATCTCGTTCTCCGGGGTGATCACGGTGAACTCCCGGTCGAGAAGGGTGGAGTACGTCGCGTCACCGAGCCGGCCGGCGGCCACGGCGGTGCCGAAGTAGCGGCCGCTGTCGGCGGCGGCCGCGCCCAGCGTGGTCGCTCCGGCGGCATGGGCGGCGGGGCTCGCGGTGACGGCGGTGGCCGCACCGACGAGCACGCACGCGGCCGCCGTCAGGGCCTTGAAGGGGAGGGGGTTCCTGGTGAACCACGGCATGACGGATCGTTCTCCTCGGGTGGGGGGGAGGTCTGCGCGCCGGTGCGGGGCCGGCGCCCTGTGCTGACGGTGGTGCGAGCGGTCCTGCGGTCGGGCATCGTCCGCCGTACCTGTTAGCGTTAACAATCTTCGCGAACGCCAGCCCTGACGGCATATCAGGGCGGGATCGAGGGCGAAATCGAGGGTGGATCGAGGGGTGGGGCCAGGTCCGACGTCAACGCCCGGCGCGGTGTCGGGCCGTCGACATCGCCGCGCCCGAAGGCGGTTGGCGCGCGGGGGCCGGATCCAAGGCCGCTCGGACTTGTCGACGGCGCCAGTGTTGGCCGGAACCCGACAAGCTGTCAATGCTTTCGACAAGAACAGCGATACCTTCGCGGGGCATCGGAGTCCGCCCTGCCGGAGAAGCAGCTGGTCAGGGCCTGACGGTCGATGGGCGGCCCCGGGGCTCGACCATGGGCCACCCTGCGCCCTTCGAAAGTTTCGAAGACGGAGTGGGGCCGCTCCGTCAGGGACGGCCGGGGGCGACGGCGCTGGAGCGCACCACCAGGGTGGTCGACAGTTCGAGCCGGGTGGGGGCCGCCGGGGCCTCCTCGTTGCGGAGGGCGAGGATCAGGCGGGTCGCCTGTTCGGCCATCTCGCGCAGGGGCTGGCGGACGGTGGTCAGCGCGGGGCTGGTCCACTGCGCGATGTCCAGGTCGTCGTAGCCGACGACGGACAGGTCCTCGGGGACGCGCAGGCCGCGGACCCGGGCGGCCTCCATCACGCCGAGTGCCTGCAGGTCGCTGCCGGCGAAGATCGCGGTGGGCCGGTCGGGGAGGTCCAACAGCCGTTCGGCCCGGGCGAATCCGCCCTCGGCGTGGAAGTCGCCGAAGGCGGTCAGCGCGGGGTCGACCGCCAGGCCGGCCATCGACATCGCGGAGCGGTAGCCGTCCAGCCGGGCCAGTGAGCAGAGGGTGTCCTCGGGACCGGTGACGATGGCGATGCGCCGGTGGCCGAGCTCGATCAGGTGGCGGGTGGCGGCGAGGCCGCCGGCCCAGTTGGCCGAACCCACCGAGGGCACGTCAGGATCGGGGTTGCCCGCCGGATCGACGATCACGAACGGGATGGAGCGCGCGCGCAGTTGGCGCTTGAAATCGGGCGGCAGGCTGGAGAAGACCAGCACGACACCGAGGGGACGCCGCCGAAGCACCCCCTTGATCCACTCCGGCCCCGGGGCGCGGCGCGAACCGCTGTGGGTGACCACGACCGCCGCCCCGTGCTCGTTCGCCACGGCCTCGACGCCGCGCAGGAGTTCCATCGCCCAGAGGCTGTCGAGCTCGGGGAAGACGATTTCGACCAGGGGCGCCTCACCGCCGCTGCGCGCGGCGCGCCGGTAGTCGTGGTCGCGCAGGACCTGTTCGACCCGGACGCGGGTGGTCGGCGCGACATCGGTACGGCCGTTGAGGACCTTCGAAACCGTCGAAACGGAGACCTCGGCCTCACGCGCGATGTCCGCGAGGGTCACCCGTCCCAGTTCATCGACCTCTTCCATGGCTGCAGCATAGGGCACGGGCGGCGCAGGGCAGTTGGGGCAGCACGCCTCGGTGAATCTCGACCCGAGGGGTTGACCCGAAACATGTTCGCAACTTACCGTCCCCGCCATGCAGTTATTTCGAGAAGTAGATCGAAACTTTCGGAGAGCCTCGATGGGAAGGCGCACTGCAGCGGTCGCGCTCGGCCTGTCCGTGGTGATGGCAGGGGCGACCGCCTGCGGCAGCGGCGGTTCCTCCGCCGCCGGCGGGGGCTCGGGCACGATCCACGTGCTGGTCTACGGGGACGCCAGTAACAAGGTCGAGAAGCAGCTGGTCGAGACCTTCAACAGGACGTCGAAGGTCAAGGCCGTCCTGGACACCGTCCCCGGCGCGGACTACCAGGCCAAGCTCAACACCGTCATCAACACCCCGCAGGCGCCGGACGTCTTCTTCAACTGGGGCGGCGGCAGCATCCAGCCCTATGTGAAGTCGGACCTGCTGCTGCCGCTGGACGACATGATCGCCGCGGACCCGGGGCTGAGGAGCAACTTCCTGCCCTCGGTGTTCAACACCGCGGTGATCGACGGCAGGTCCTACGGCATCCCGATGCGCGGCACGCAGCCCGTGCTGCTGTTCCACAACAAGAAGGTGCTGGCCGAGGCCGGACTGGGCGTCCCGAGGACCTGGGACGACCTGCTGGACGCCGTCCGGGTGCTCAAGGCCAAGGGCATCACCCCGTTCGCCCTCGGCGGCGGCGACCAGTGGCCGACCCTGATGTGGTACGAGTACGTCTTCGACCGCGTCGCCGGTCCGGAGCTCTTCCGAAAGGCACTGTCCGGCGACCGGAGCGCCTGGCAGAGCGAGGACGCCAGGAAGGCGCTGGGCATGCTCAGGCAACTGGTCGACGCCGGGGCGTTCGGCTCGAACTTCGACTCGGTCAAGTTCACCGACGGCGGCTCCCCGGCCCTGCTGGCCAAGGGCAGGGCGGCCTTCGAGCTGATGGGGTCCTGGGAGTACGCCACCCAGCGGGACGCCGATCCCGACTTCGCCAAGGGCAAGCTCGGGTACAGCGAGTTCCCCGCCGTCGCCGGTGGCAAGGGCGATCCGGCCGACCTGGTCGGCAACACCAACAACTTCTACTCGGTGCTGAAGAAGAGCAAGCACCCCGAGGCGGCGGCCGCCTTCCTGAAGCTCATGTACTCCGACGAGTTCGTGAAGGCGCAGCTGGCGATCGGCAACCTGCCGACCACCACCAACACCGAGCAGTTCCTCGCCACCGCGGACGACCCCGCCTACTCGAAGTACCAGTACGACCTGGTCAAGTCCGCACCGTCGTTCCAGCTGTCCTGGGACCAGGCGTACCCGCCGGCCGCCAACACGCCGATCCACACCGCCGTCCAGCAGTTCTTCAACGGCAGGCTCGACGTGGACGGCTTCGTCAAGGCCATGCAGGCCCTGCCCGCCTCCTGAGACGGATCGCCATGAGTGCTTCCTCGTCCGTGCCCCGGTACCGTCGCCGCCTGCGGGCCGCAGGCCGCCGGACCGGCGTCGGGGTGACCCGCCCGGGCCTTCTCTGGGCGGTGCCCGCGACCGTGTTCTTCCTGGCGTTCGCGCTTCTGCCGCTGGTCCTGGTGGCGGTGCTCTCCTTCACCAGCTGGAACGGCGTCGACGCCCCCCGGTTCAACGGCCTCGGCAACTGGGCCGAGCTGCTGCACGATCCGGTGATGACGCAGAGCCTCGGTCTGACCCTGGTGCTGACCCTGGCCGGCGTGGTCGTGCAGACCCCGGTGAGCATCCTGCTGGGCGTGTGGGCGGCCGGTCGCCAACGCAACCGCGCCGTGCTGTCCGCGATCTTCTTCGTCCCGCTGCTGCTGTCCGCGACCGCGGTCTCGGTGGTCTGGCGTGCTCTCCTCGACCCCAACTTCGGCGTGCCCGCGCAGCTGGAAGGGGTCTTCGGCGACGGCAATCTGATGGGACATCAGGGCAGTGCCCTGGCGGTCCTCACCTTCGTCGGCATGTGGCAGTGGACGCCCATGCACGCCCTGCTCTACCAGGGCGGCGCCCGGGCGATCCCGCGGGTGCTCTACCAGGCCGCGTCGATCGACGGGGCGGGCAAGGTGCGGCAGTTCCTCCACATCACCCTGCCGCAACTGCGCAACACCATGATCACGTCGATGATCCTGATGGTGGTGGGCGGTCTCACCACCTTCGACACCGTCCTCGTCCTCACCCGGGGCGGACCGGGCACCGACACCACCAACAGCGCCTACTACATGTACCAACAGGCCTTCAAGAACTTCGACTTCGGCGCGGGATCGGCCATTGCCCTGGTCCTCGTGGTGGTCGCCACCCTGATCTCGCTCGTCGTCGTGCGCCTGTCCGGCTACGACCGGATGCGCAGCACCGCGGAGGGACTGTGACAAGACGGCGCCCCAACCACCTGGCCGGCTTCGGCGCCCTGATCTGGCTCGCCCTGGTCGGGTTCCCGCTGTACGTCCTGCTGATCTCGACGTTCCGGACCCGGTCCGACTACTCCTCGCGGGGGCCGCTGACCTTCCCCTCGCAGCTGACCCTGCGGAACTACGTCGACGACTTCTCCAACGGCTTCGGCCGGGACTTCCTCAACACGCTCCTCGTCACGGTGAGCGTGGTCGGGATCGTCCTGCTCGTGGTGCCCCCGCTCGCCTACGCGATCGTGCGGGCCCGGGGCAGGGTCATCGGCACGGTGTTCCGGATCTTCCTGCTGGGGCTGGCGATTCCGGCCCAGGCCGTGATCGTGCCGATGTTCTACGTCATCAGCAAGGCGGGCCTCTACGACAACCTGCTCGGCGTCATCCTGCCCACCGCGGCGTTCTGCCTGCCGGTCTGCACGCTGGTCCTCACCGGCGCCATGCGGGACATCACCGGCGAGCTCTACGAGGCCATGGCCATGGACGGCGCCACCCCCTGGCGGGTGTTCCGGCAACTGGTGCTGCCGCTGTCCAGGGGCGGCCTCTCGTCCGTCGTGGTCTTCGCCGCGCTGCAGGCGTGGAACGGCTTCCTGTTCCCCCTGATCCTCACCCAGTCGGAGAGCACCAAGGTCAGCACCGTCGGCCTGTACGACTTCCAGACCGAGCACGGCGTCGACGTGCCAGGTCTGCTCAGCGCCGTCGTGCTGTCGACGCTCCCCGTCCTCATCGTCTACCTGTTCGCCCGACGCGCCTTGGTCCAAGGCCTCATGGGCGTCGGAGGAAAGTGACCGGCAACATGAACCTGGCCCTCCCGCCCGCCGACCCGACCGCCCGCTGGCGCGACCGCGCGCTCAGCCCCGAGGAGCGCGCGGACGCCGTCCGCGCCGAAATGACGCTGCCGGAGAAGCTGGCCCAGCTCGTGGGCGTCTGGGTCGGCGCCTCCGAGGAGGGCGGTGAGGTCGCCCCGCACCAGCACGACATGGAGGATCCGCCCGTCCTCGACGATCTGCTCCCGTCCGGCCTGGGCCAGCTGACCCGGCCCTTCGGCACGCTGCCGGTCGACCCGGCGCTGGGCGCTCTCTCACTGGCCCGCAGCCAGCGGCGCATCGCCGCCGCGAACCGCTTCGGCATACCCGCCCTCGCGCACGAGGAGTGCCTGGCCGGCTTCGCCGCCTGGGGTGCCACCGCCTACCCGGTGCCGCTCTCCTGGGGTGCCACCTTCGACCCGGACCTGATCCGGCGGATGGCCGCGGCCATCGGCCGCGACATGCGGGCGGTCGGCGTCCACCAGGGCCTCGCCCCGGTCCTCGACGTCGTCCGCGACGCCCGCTGGGGCCGGGTCGAGGAGACCATCGGCGAGGACCCCTACCTGGTCGGCACGGTGGCCACCGCCTACGTGCAGGGCCTGGAGTCCGAGGGGATCGTCGCCACGCTCAAGCACTTCGCCGGGTACTCGGCCTCCCGCGCCGGACGCAACCTCGCCCCCGTGGGCATGGGCGCGCGGGAGCGCGCCGACGTGATCCTGCCGCCCTTCGAGATGGCGGTGCGCGAGGGCCGGCCCCGTTCGGTCATGCACGCCTACACCGACACCGACGGCGTCCCCTCGGCCGCCGACGAGGCGCTGCTGACCGGGCTGCTGCGCGACACCTGGGGCTTCGACGGGACGGTGGTCGCCGACTACTTCGGCATCGCCTTCCTCAAGGTGCTGCACGGCGTCGCCGGGGACTGGGCCGAGGCCGCCGCCCTCGCCCTGGCCAGCGGCGTGGACGTGGAACTGCCCACCGTCAAGACCTTCGGGGAGCCGCTGCTGCGCGCCGTCCAGGACGGCACCGTGCCCGAGGCACTGGTCGACCGGGCGCTGCGCCGGGTGCTGGTCCAGAAGGCCCGGCTCGGCCTGCTGGACCAGGACTGGGACGCCGTCCCGGCGGCACTCGCCGGTCGCCCGCTGGACGACCCGAACCGGCTGCGCGGCTCGGTCGACCTGGACCGCCCGGAGAACCGCGCCCTGGCCCGGGAGATCGCCGAGCAGGCCGTGGTGCTGCTGCGCAACGACGGCACCCTGCCGCTCCGCGGACCCCGCCGGATCGCGCTGATCGGCCCCAACGCGGACACGCCGACCGCGGTGCTGGGCTGCTACGCCTTCCCCGTGCACGTCGGCAGCCGGCATCCCGAAGTCCCGCTCGGCATCGAACTGCCCACACTCAGACAGGCGTTGGCGGCCGAACTCCCCGGCAGCGAGATCCGGACCGCGGCCGGGGCGAGCGTCGACGGGCTCGATACCTCCGGCTTCGCCGAGGCCGTCGAGGCGGCTCGGCAGGCCGATGTCGTGATCGTCGCCCTCGGTGACCGGGCCGGTCTGTTCGGGCGCGGCACCAGCGGCGAGGGCTGCGACGTCGAGACGCTGGAACTGCCCGGGGTCCAGCGGCAGTTGCTCGACGCGCTGCTGGACACCGGCAGGCCGGTCGTGCCGGTGCTGCTGGCCGGCCGCCCCTACGCGCTGGGACGCGCGGTGACCGAGGCGGCGGCCCTGGTGCAGACCTTCTTCCCCGGTGAGGCCGGGACCGAGGCGATCGCCGCGGTGCTCAGCGGCCGGACCAACCCCTCGGGCCGGCTGCCGGTCAGCATCCCGGCGCGGCCGGCCGTGCAGCCCTCCACCTACCTCGCCGCCCGTCTGGCCGGAGCCAGCGAGGTCTCCAGTACCGATCCGACCCCCGCGTTCGGATTCGGGCACGGCATCGGCTACACCACGTTCGCCTGGACCGATCTGGAGGTGGAACGGGCCGCGGCCACGACCGACGGCGGGTTCGGCCTCGCCTTCACCCTGCGCAACACCGGGGAGCGCAGCGGCACCGAGACCGTCCAGCTCTACCTGCACGACCCCGTCGCCTCGGTCGTCCAGCCGGTCCAGCGGCTGATCGGCTACCGGCGGATCACCCTCGACGCGGGCGAGCGGACCCGGGTCCGGATCGGCGTGCCCGCCGACCTCGCGTCCTTCACCGGACGCGACGGCCGACGCATCGTCGAGCCCGGCGCGCTGGAGCTGCGGGTCGCCGCCTCCAGCACCGACGTCCGGCTCACCGCCACCGTCCGACTGGACGGCCCGGTCCGAGTCCTGGACCACACCCGGCGCCTGCACGCGGACTTCCGCCGCACCTGACGCGTCACCGCGCCCGCCGCCGGAACCTTCCTCGCACTCCTCGCACTCCTCGCACTCCGAACCACCCGACGGAGAGGTCCCATGTTCCGATCCCGCTCGTTACCGTCCCGCCTCCTGGGCGTCGTCGCCGCGCTCGCCCTCGCGGTCGGCCTGAGCCTGCAGGCCGCCCCCCGGGCCGCCGCCGACCCGCCGGCCACCGCCGCGCTGCAGTCCGTCGCCACGCCGCCGGCCGCCGCCCCCCGGGCCGCCGCCTCGCTGACGCAGATCACGGACTTCGGCACCAACCCGACCGGTCTGCTGATGCACCTGTACGTGCCGACCGCCGTCAGGGCCGACCCCCCGATCCTGCTGGCGCTGCACGGGTGCCAGGGGACGGGGCCCTACATGTACTCCAGCACCGACTTCGGGTCGCTGGCCGACCGGTACGGCTTCCTCGTCGTCTACCCCTCGTCGAACCCCGCCAAGAGCTGCTGGGACGTCTCCTCCGACCAGGCGCTGACCCGCAACGGCGGCAGTGACCCGGTCGGGCTGATGTCGATGATCACCTACACGGAGCAGCACTACGGCGGCAACGCCGACGCCGTGTACGTGACCGGGGAGTCGTCGGGCGGGATGATGACGAACGTGCTGCTCGCCGAGTACCCCGAGGTGTTCAAGGCGGGCGCGGCATTCATGGGAGTCCCCTACTACTGCTTCCGCACCGGCTCCCCGCGCGGCTGGAACGGGGACTGCGCCCAGGGCAAGGTGGCCAGGACCCCGCAGCAGTGGGGCGGCCTGGTCCGCAACCCGGGGTATCCCGGCTACACCGGTCCCCGTCCGCGGGTACAGCTGTGGCACGGCACCGCCGACACCTCGGTGAGTCACAACAACCTCGGTGAAGAGATCAAGCAGTGGACGGACGTCCTCGGCGTGAGCCAGACGCCGTCGGCCACCGACACCCCCGTGGCGAACTGGAACCGCACGCGGTACAACAACGGCGCCGGAGTCACCCAGGTCGAGGCGTACAGCCTCGCCGGGGCCGGGCACGAACTCCCGGTCCAGGGTTCGGCGATGGCCGCCCACGCCGTCCGCTTCATGGGCCTGGACGCGGGGCCGTCCGGCGGCGGCACGACCGGCGCGCTGCACGCGGTGGCCGCGGGCAAGTGCCTGACCGACGCGAACAACGCGGGGGCGGGCACGCAGCAGCAGATCTTCGGGTGCAACGGCGGTGCGAACCAGACCTGGACCCGCACGGCGTCGAACCAGCTGACCGTGACCGTCGGCGGCAGCACCCTGTGCCTGGACGCCAACGCCAAGGGCACCACCGACGGCACCAAGGTGGTCGTCCGGTCCTGCAACGGCCAGACCAACCAGCAGTGGCGGCTGAACGGGAACGGGACCGTCACCGGGGTCCAGTCGGGGCTCTGCCTGGACGTGGCCGGCCTGGCCACCGCCGACGGAACGCCGGTCCAGCTGTGGAGCTGCAGCGGTGGCAGGAACCAGCAGTGGACGCTGGGGTGACGCGGGTGCGCGCCGGCCGCGCCGACCCGGCCCGGCCGTAACCGCGCGGGTCCGCCCGCCGCACCGTCAGGGTGCGGCGGGCGGACCCGCGCGGGCCGTGCTCAGGCGCAGTCGGCGCCGTTCAGGGTGAAGCGGGCCGGCGCCGGGTTGGCGCCGGAGTATGTCGCCTGGAAGCCGAGGCTCGTGCTCGCCCCGGCCGCCAGGCCGGCGTTCCAGCCGGCGTCCCGCGCGCTCACGGTGCGGCCGGACTGGGTCACCGTCGCGTTCCACCCCGTCGAGATCCGCTGGTCACCCGGGAAGCTCCAGCCGAGCGTCCAGCCGGAGACGGCCGCGGTGCCGGTGTTCCGCACGGTCACCGTCGCGGTGAAGCCGCCGCTCCAGGCGCTGTCGACCCGGTAGGACACCGAGCAGGACGCCGCGGGCTGCGTCGGTCCCGTCCGCCGTTCGGCGGCGAACGCGGCGAGCCAGGCCAGCGAGGCGTTCCAGTTGACCGCCACCTCGTTGGTCGAGTACGAGCCGATGTCGTCGACGTAGCAGGCCGCCGGTGCGCAGCCGGTCAGCCGTTCCTTCGCCACCGGATCCTCCAGGCCGGCGTCCGGGCCGCCCGCGAAGGAACCGGCCGGCGGGTGCGGCAGCGAGGCGTCGTTCTGGTGCGCCCAGAACCGGTGGTGCTGGTTCTCCGAGGCGCGCTCGCCGTAGCCGGTCACATAGGAGCGGTCCAGCGCGTTGCGGCCCAGCAGGTAGTCCAGCGCCTCCAGGGCGCCGGTCCGGTAGCGCGCGGCACCGGTCAGCTCGTGGGCGACGGCCAGCACCATCGCGTTGTTGGCGACCGAGCTGTTGGAGCCCCAGACGTAGCCGTCGGCGGCGATCGGCACCGCGTAGCCCTGTCCGGCCATGGTGGCCAGGTGGCGGTCGGCGGCCGTGGTCAGCAGGCCGCGCAGCCGCGTCACGTCGTCGCCGGGCAGGGCCACGCCGGGCACGGTGGCCAGGGTGATCCGGCCGAGCGTCGCGGTGCCGCCCCACCAGAACGCGTCGACCGGCTTGCTGTGGTGCGGCGAGGCGGTGACGGCGTCCCGGTACGTTGACTCGCCGGTGGTGGCGAGGAGTTCGGCCGCGGCCCAGTAGAACTCGTCGGAGACGTCGGCGTCCTCGTACGCGCCGCCGCCGGTGTTGTCGGTCGCCGGGGCGAGGAGGTTCGGGTTGGCCCTGGCCGCCGTCCAGGCGCGGCGGGCCGCGTCCAGGCAGCGGGTGGCGAAGGCAGCGTCGTACGGCGCGTACACCCGGGCGCACTGCGCGGCGGTGGCGGCCAGGTTGAGCGTGGCGGCGGTCGACGGCCGGTGCAGCTCACGCTCTGCGTCGTCGAGTTCGGGCCGGGTCGGCAGGCCGGTCCACTGCGCGTCATGCACCTTGTGGAAGGCCGTGCCGGCCAGCGGCCGGCCGTCCGGGACCTGCATCCGCAGCAGGAAGTCCAGCTCCCAGTGGGCCTCGTCCAGCACGTCCGGTACCCCGTTGCCGCGCTCGGGGACACGCAGGGTGGAGTCGCCGAGCGCCGCGTCACCGCCCGAACGGCGGGCCCGTTCGAAGGAGTTGACCAGCTCCCAGGTCGCGATGCCGCCGTTGACCACGTACTTGCCCTGGTCGCCCGCGTCGTACCAGCCGCCGCGGACGTCCGACCGGTAGTCGCAGACCCCGGCCTGGCACGGCACGCCGGTGTCGCCCTTGTTCGGCGCCACGCCCAGGTGGCCGGCGGGGCGCGCGTAGGCGCCGCCGACCAGGGCGGCGTCGATGGCGATGCCGCTGCGCTGCTGGTGGAAGAAGGACATGCTGTCGGCACGCAGCCCGTCGTACAGGGACGCCGAGATGTCGAACGGGTGGCTCGCCCGGCCGTCCACGACCAGGGTGTAGCCGGTGCCGGTGCCGGTGTACGCGCCGAAGTCCACCAGGTGCGTGGACTCGCCGGACGCCCGGTCGGCGCCGTGCACGGTGGTGGCGCCGGCGGCGGCCTGCGCGCCGGAGGCGTCGCGCAGCTGCCAGGTGAGCGGGGCGGTCGCGGAGCTGACCACGGTGGCCCGCTTGGGCCCGTCCGGCAGGTAGCCGAGCTGGTTCACGCGGACGGGGAAGTCGGCGGCGGGTCCGGCCGTGGCCGCCGCCGCGGTGGCGGTGGCCGGGGCGAACGCGGTGGCGGTCAGGCCGCCGGCGGCCAGGGCCAGGCCGGTCAGTACGGCGGCCGCGCGTCGGGGCAGGCTGCGGCCGGAGAGGTCGGGAGGCATGGGTGGGGGCCTTCCTTCGGGGGCGGGGAGTGGGAGCCCGGAATGTGGGAGCGCTCCCAGTGTCCCAATGAAGCCAGCCGTCCGTCAGGTGCGTCAAGGTGGGGTGAACAAGGAAGAGTTGACGTCGCATCAGGTCGGCCGCCGGTTTGGCGACGTGGGCCCCGTGGTCCTGGTCGGACTGGGAAGTCCTGGTGCGGCGAACGGCATTGACGGACTGTCGGACGGTGCCGGTGGGGCTGGTCAAGATTGGATAACGGGCTGTACCGAATCTTGTCGGGTCTGATTGTGAGCGCTAACAATCGAGCGATCGACGATCCCGAGAGGAAGTCCCGACATGTCCAAGAGAGCTGCGGCGGCCCTGGCTGCCGGCGCGATGGTCGCCGTCCTCACCTCCTGTGGCTCCGGTGGCGGAGGCTCTGCCGACAAGGGCTCCGGCCACCGGATCGTGGTGGGCTTCTCGCAGGTCGGTGCGGAGAGCGGCTGGCGCACCGCCAACACCAAGTCGGTCCAGGAGGCCGCGAAGAAGGCCGGCATCGAGCTGAAGTTCTCCGACGCGCAGCAGAAGCAGGAGAACCAGATCAAGGCGATCCGCTCGTTCATCCAGCAGAAGGTCGACGTGATCGCCTTCTCGCCGGTGGTGGAGTCGGGGTGGGACACCGTCCTGAAGGAGGCCAAGGACGCGCGCATCCCGGTCGTCCTGACCGACCGCGCGGTGGACTCCAAGGACGAGTCGCTCTACGTCTCCTTCCTCGGCTCGGACTTCGTCGAGGAGGGCAGGGCGGCCGGCGACTGGCTGGTCAAGGAGTACTCGGCCGGCGGCGGTGACGTGAACGTCGTCCAGCTGGAGGGCACCACCGGCTCGGCGCCGGCCAACGACCGCAAGTCCGGCTTCGCGGACGCCATCAAGGGGCAGCCCAAGTTCAAGGTCGTCGCCTCGCAGACCGGCGATTTCACCCGCGCCAAGGGCAAGGAGGTCATGCAGGCCTTCCTGAAGTCCCAGCCGAAGATCGACGTGCTGTACGCGCACAACGACGACATGGCGCTGGGGGCGATCCAGGCGATCGAGGAGGCCGGCAGGAAGCCCGGCACCGACATCAGGATCGTGTCCGTGGACGGCGTCAAGGACGCCTTCGTCGCGATGAGCCAGGGCAAGATCAACTTCGATGTCGAGTGCAACCCGCTCCTCGGCGACCAGCTGATGGACCTGGTGAAGAAGGTCGAGGCAGGTGAGCAGGTGCCCCGGCGGATCAAGACCGAGGAGGGCACCTTCACCCCCGAGCAGGCCGCCGCGGCCCTCCCGAACCGCCAGTACTGACCCACCCCGATCGTGCGGGGCCGCTCCTGCGGGCCGGCCCCGCACAGCCCGGACCGAACCGCCCGAGGGCGGGACGCGTCCGGGAGAGACGAGAGGAGAGCCCGGGTGCAACCGGTCCTGGAAGTCCGGGGGATCCGCAAGGAGTTCCCCGGGGTGGTGGCGCTGGACGGGGTCGACTTCCGGCTCTTCCCCGGCGAGGTGCACGCCCTGATGGGGGAGAACGGCGCCGGCAAGTCCACCCTGATCAAGGTGCTCACCGGTGTCCACCCGGTGGACGGCGGCGAGGTGGTGCTCGCCGGCCGGCCGGTGCGGATCGCCGGACCGGCACAGGCCCGACAGGTCGGCATCAGCACGGTCTACCAGGAGGTGAACCTCTGTCCGAACCTGTCGGTCGCGGAGAACGTCCTCATCGGGCGGGAGCCCCGCCGGTTCGGCCTGATCGACTGGGCCGCGGTGCGCCGCCGGGCCGCCGAGCTGGTCCGCGAACTGGAACTGGACATCGACGTCGGCGCGCCGCTGAGCAGCTGCTCCATCGCCGTCCAGCAGCTCGTGGCCATCGTCCGCGCGGTCGACGCCTCCGCCAAGGTGCTGATCCTGGACGAACCCACCTCCAGTCTCGACCGCGACGAGGTCCGTCAGCTCTTCACCGTGATGCGCCGGTTGCGGGACCAGGGGGTCGCCATCCTGTTCGTGTCGCACTTCCTCGACCAGGTCTACGAGATCTGCGACCGGATGACCGTGCTGCGCAACGGCCGGCTCGAAGGCGAGTACCTGACCGGCGAGCTGAACCGGACCGGACTGGTCTCCCGGATGATCGGTGCCGAGCTCGCCGGACTCGACGAGCTCGGTGGCGGCAAGCGGCGCGAACGCACCGGACCGGACACCGGCCCGGACACCGGCCCGGACACCGGAGCGGTGTTCCTCCAGGCCGACGGGCTGACCCGGCGGGGCGCCGTCGAACCGTACGACCTTGCAATCCGGTCGGGCGAGGTGATCGGACTGGCCGGGCTGCTGGGCTCCGGACGGACCGAGGCCGCCCGGCTGCTGTTCGGCGCCGACCGGAGCGACGGCGGCACGCTGCGGATCGAGGGCGCCGAGACCGCACTGCGCGGACCGCGCGACGCGATCGCCCACGGCATCGCGTTCTGCTCGGAGAACCGCAGGACCGAGGGCCTGGTCGGCGAGCTGACCGTCCGGGAGAACATCGTGCTGGCGCTGCAGGCGGCCCGGGGCTGGACCCGTCCGCTGTCCCGTGCCACGCAGGACGAGCTGGCGCTGCGCTGGACACGTGCCCTGGACATCCGCCCGGCCGACCCCGGGACGCCGGTGCGCAACCTCAGCGGCGGCAACCAGCAGAAGGTCCTGCTCGCCCGCTGGCTGATCACCGACCCCAAGCTGCTGATCCTGGACGAGCCGACCCGCGGCATCGACATCGGGGCGAAGGCCGAGATCCAGAAGCTGGTGGCCAGCCTCGCGGAGGACGGTACGGCGGTGCTCTTCGTCTCCGCCGAACTGGAGGAGGTGCTGCGGCTCAGCCACCGGGTCGGCGTACTGCGCGACCGCCGGATGGTCGCCCAGCTGGACAACGACGGCGAGCTCACCCCGGAGCGCGTCATGGCCGCCATCGCGAGCGGAGCGGAGCAATGAGCACGGCAACGGCGGAGCGCCCGGTGAAGGTGATGAAGGCGGTGACCCGGTACCGGCTGTTCTGGCCGGCCGCGGTGCTGGCCGTGCTCCTGCTCGCCAACCTCGCCTTCACCCCCGACTTCTTCGCCGTCCACCTCCGGGGCGGCCACCTCTACGGCTCCCTGATCGACATCCTGCACTTCGGCGCCCCGCTGATCCTGGTCTCCCTGGGCATGACCCTGGTGATCGCCACCGGCGGCATCGACCTGTCGGTCGGTTCGACCGTCGCGATCTCCGGCGCCACGGCCTGCCTGCACATCAGCAGTTCCGCCGACCCGGGCGGCGTCGGCACCGTGCTGACCGCCCTCGGTTACGCCCTCGGCACCGCCCTGGTGCTCGGCCTCGTCAACGGCGTCCTGGTGGCCGGGGCAGGCGTCCAGCCGATCGTCGCCACCCTGATCCTGATGGTCGCCGGGCGGGGCCTGGCCCAGCTGATCACCGACGGCCAGATCATCACCGTCACCAGCGAGCCCTACCGGCTGATCGGCGGAGGCTACTGGCTGACGGTGCCGTTCGCGATCCTGCTCAGCGGCCTGATCGCGTTGCTCGCCGCGCTGCTCACCCGTTCCACCGCGCTCGGCCTGCTGCTGGAGTCGGTCGGCGGCAATCCGGTGGCCAGCCGGCTGGTCGGCATCCGGGCGATGCGCCTGGTCGGCCTGGTGTACGTGTTCAGCGCGCTGTGCGCGGCGGTCGCCGGACTGATGGTCTCCTCCAACGTCTCGGCGGCGGACGGGAACAACGCCGGCCTGTGGATCGAACTCGACGCCGTCCTCGCGGTGGTGCTCGGCGGGACCTCGCTCAACGGCGGCCGGTTCTCGATCGGCGGCACCGTCCTCGGCGCGCTGATCATCCAGACCCTCTCCACCACCGTCTACACCGTCGGCATCCCGCCGGAGACCACCCTGGTGTTCAAGGCGTTCGTGGTGATCGCGGTGTGCCTGGTCCAGTCGCCCGCCTTTCGCGCCGAGCTCGCCGGCCGCGGCGCCCGGGTCCGGCGCGCCGCCCGGTCCCGGACCGCGGCCCCCACTCACCGAGAGGTCGGCGAATGAACGCCAACGCCCTGTCGGCCCGCCTGCGCGGGCAGATCCCGCTGCTGGTCACCGCGGTCCTGCTGGTGTCGATGTTCGGCGTCGGCTCGGTGGAGTACGAGGGCTTCCTCTCCGGCCAGGTCGTGCTCAATCTGCTGATCGACAACGCCTTCCTGCTGGTCGTCGCGGTCGGGACGACCTTCGTCGTGCTGACCGGCGGCATCGACCTGTCGGTCGGTGCGGTGGTCGCCCTGTCCACCGTGGTCTCCGCCTGGCTGGTCGAACAGCACGGCTGGCCGCCGCTGCTGGTGATCCCGCTGGTCCTGCTGACGGGCACCGCGGGCGGCTGGCTGATGGGCTGGGTCATCCACGTCCTGGAGATCCAGCCGTTCATCGTCACGCTGGCCGGCATGTTCCTGGCCCGCGGCCTGTGCTACACGATCAGCATCGATTCGATCTCCATCACCGACCCGCAGTACACCGCCATGGCGCAGACCCGGATCCCGCTCGGCAGTCTGTTCGTCTCGCCGAGCGTGGTGATCGCGCTGCTGGTGGTCGCGGCCGGATTCGTGGTCCTCCACCGCACCCGGCTCGGCCGCAACGTCTACGCGCTCGGCGGCAGCGAGCAGTCCGCGCTGCTGATGGGGCTGCCGGTCCGGCGGACCAGGATCACCGTGTACGCGATCAGCGGCTTCTGCTCCGCACTCGGCGGCGTCCTGCTCACCTTCTACATGCTCTCCGGCTACGGCCTGCACGCGGTCGGCCTGGAACTCGACGCGATCGCCGCGGTCGTCATCGGCGGCACCCTGCTGACCGGCGGCTCCGGTTACCTCCTCGGTACCGTGCTGGGCGTGCTGGTGCTCGGACTGATCCAGACCGTGATCAGCTTCCAGGGCACCCTCAGCTCCTGGTGGACCCGGATCGTCATCGGCGCCCTGCTGTTCGTCTTCATCGTCCTGCAGCGCCTGCTCACCGCCCGCCGGCGCTGACCGCCGGGCACGTCCACCCGAACCTCCGTCCGCCGCGCGGCCCCGCCCGCACGGCGGTACCCCCAACCGACCGGAGGACGCGTCCCGTCCCCACCCTCACCCCCCACCCCGATGAGGAGTCCCCGTGCGCCACTCGCTCCGTTCGCGTTCCCTGCTCATGGCCCCGATCCTGAGCGCCGCCCTGCTCACGCTCCACCCCGGGACCGCCCACGCCGCCGATCCCACCACCATGACCAACGGCTTCTACCTCGACCCCGACTCCTCCGCGCGGCGGTGGGTCAACGCCAACCCGGGCGACGGCCGCGCCCCCGCCGTCCGGTCGTCGATCGCCGACGTGCCGGCGGCGCGCTGGTTCGGCAACTGGAGCGGCGCCGTCGGGACGGCGACCGGCTCCTTCGTCGGCGCGGCCGCCGCCCAGGGCAAGCTGCCGCTCCTGGTGGCCTACAACATCCCCGACCGCGACATCTGCGCCGGCCAGTCCGGCGGCGGGGCGGGCAGCGCCGCCGACTACCGGACCTGGATCGCCGCCTTCGCCTCCGGCATCGGCAACCGGCCCGCGGTGGTCGTCCTCGAACCCGACTCGCTCGGCGACGAGAGCTGCATGACCCAGGCCCGGATCACCGAGCGCAACGCCCTGTTGACCAACGCCGTCGCGCAGTTCAACACCAAGGCCCCGAACACCTGGGTCTACCTCGACGCCGGCAACCCCGCCTGGCTGAGTGCCGGCACCATGGCCCAGCACCTGGCCGCGGCCGGGGTGGGCGGAGCGCACGGGTTCTCGCTGAACGTGTCGAACTACCTCGCCACCGCGGAGAACACCGCTTACGGCAACGCCGTCAACGCGGCCCTGAAGTCCGCGAAGGGCTTCACCAAGCCGTATGTCATCGACACCAGCCGCAACGGCAACGGCTCCAACGGCGCGTGGTGCAACCCGGCGGGGCGGCGGATCGGCCGGCCCTCGCAGCTCGGCGGTGGCGCCGAGATGCTGCTGTGGATCAAGGCGCCCGGCGAGTCCGACGGCAACTGCGGCGTCGGCGCCGGATCCACCGCCGGTCAGTTCCTGCCCGAGGTCGCCTACAGGATGGTCTACGGCTACTGACCCCAAACGACGGCCGGCCCCGCAGCAGTGGTCCGGGGCCCCGGGGCCGCCGTGGAACCCGCGTGGCGGGTGCCCTCCGGCACCCGCCACGTCCGCTCCGGTCCCCGCGGCGGCCCTACCCGCCGACCGGCGGGTGCAGCTCACCGCTCCGGGCCACCCCGGCGTACCAGCGGGCGCTGGACTTCGGGGTGCGGGTCTGGGTGGCGTAGTCGACGTGCACCAGTCCGAAGCGCTTGTCGTAGCCGTACGCCCACTCGAAGTTGTCCAACAGGGACCAGGCGAAGTAGCCGCGCACGTCCGCCCCGTCGGCCGCCGCCCGGTGGATCGCCGCCAGGTGGGCATGGAGGTAGGCGGTGCGCTCCGGGTCGTCGACCGTGCCGTCCGCGCCGACCCGGTCGTCGTAGGCCGCGCCGTTCTCGGTGACCATCAGCGGCAGCTCCGGGTGGCGGTGGGCCAGGCCGGTCAGCAGCTGGTGCAGGCCCGTGGGGTCGACGGCCCAACCCATCGCGGTCCGCTCGCCCGGCGCCGGACGGAAGCCGACCCGGTCCGCCCCCGGCCAGGGAGAGGCCGTGCCGCCGCCGTGGCCGTCCTCCCGGGCGGGGTCGGCGCCCTCGGCCGTCGCCGAGACGACGGTGGGCGTGTAGTAGTTGACGCCCAGCCAGTCCAGCGGCTGGTGGATCTGCTTGGGGTCCCCGGGGCGGACGAAGGCCCAGTCGGTGAGGTGGGCCGTGTCGGCCAGCAGGTCCTCCGGGTAGGCGCCCTCCAGGATCGGGCCGAGGAAGACCCGGTTGCCGACGGCGTCGATCCGGCGCACGGCGTCCTGGTCGGCGGCGGACGGGGTGAAGGGACGCAGTGCGTGCAGGTTGAGCGAGACCGACAGCTGTGCGGCGGCGGGCAGCAGGTCGCGCAGTGCCGTGACGGCCAGGCCGTGGCCGAGGTTGAGGTGGTGGGCGGCCCGCAGCGCGGCCACCGGGTCGGTGCGGCCGGGCGCGTGGACGCCGGAGCCGTAGCCGAGGAAGGCGCTGCACCAGGGCTCGTTGAGGGTGGTCCAGTGGCCGATCCGGTCGCCGAGGGCCTCGCCCACCAGCGCGGCGTAGTCGGCGAAGCGCTCGGCGGTCACGCGCTCGGGCCACCCGCCGGCGGACTCCAGCTCCTGGGGGAGGTCCCAGTGGTAGAGCGTGGCGACGGGGGTGATTCCGTGGGAGAGCAGCTCGTCGGTGAGGCGGCGGTAGAAGTCCAGGCCCTGCTGGACGGCCGGGCCGCGGCCGGTGGGCTGGACGCGGGGCCAGGAGACCGAGAAGCGGTAGGCGGTCAGCCCGAGCTCGGCCATCAGCCGGACGTCCCCGCGGAAGCGGTGGTAGTGGTCGACGGCGATCTCGCCGCTGTGGCCCTGGAAGACCTTGCCGGGGGTGCGGCAGAAGGTGTCCCAGATCGAGGGGGTGCGGCCGTCCTCCGCGGTGGCGCCCTCCACCTGGTAGGCGGAGGTGGCCGCGCCCCAGAGGAAGCCGGTCGGGAACCGGGGCGGTGCGGCGGTGGCGGGAGGGAGAGGGCCGGAGGGGGGAAGGGGCATGGGTTCGCTCCCGAGGGTGAGGGGTTCAGCTCTTGACGGCGCCGGCGGTGATGCCGCCCACGATGTGTTTGCCCAGCAGGGCGAAGACCAGCAGCAGCGGCACCGTGGAGATGAGCGCGCCGGTCAGCACGATCGCCTGGTCGACGCTGTGGTTGCCCGACCCGAGACCGGCCAGCGCGACCTGGAGGGTGGGGTTGCCGTCCGGGGTGAGGGCGATGAAGGGCCAGAAGAAGTCGTTCCAGGCCTGGACGAAGACCAGCATGCCGAGGACGGCCATGGCGGGCCGCGCCACCGGGAAGACCACGTGCCAGACGATCCGCAGACTGTGCGCGCCGTCCACCCGGGCGGCCTCGACCAGCTCCACCGGCAGGGCTTCGACCAGGTACTGCCGCATGAAGAAGACCCCGAACGCGGCGACCAGCGAGGGCAGCACCACCGACTGGAGCTGGTCCACCCAGCCCAGGTCCGTGATGATCCGGTAGAGCGGGATGACGCTGAGCTGGGGCGGGACGGTCATGGTGGCGACCACGAGGGCGAGCAGTGCGTTGCGGCCCCGGAAGGTCAGCTTGGCGAAGGCGAACCCGGCCAGGGTGGCGAACAGCACGGTGGACAGGGCCACCAGGCCGGCCACCACCGTGGTGTTGACCAGCGCCCGGCCCATGTCGACCTGGTTCCAGGCGAAGGTGAGGTTGTCGAGCAGGTGCGGGCCCGGCAGCAGCGGCGCCGGGGCCTCGACCACCCGCTCGCCCGTGTGCGAGGCGGCGACCAGGTTCCAGTACAGCGGGAAGAGCGAGACCAGGGCGGCGATCCCGAGCAGGACGTAGGTCAGCGGGCCGGCGTGGTGCTGACGCCCGGCGGACGGCCGCAGGCGGGTGCGGAGTACGGAGGTGGTGCGCACGGGTTCAGACCCTCCTTCGGCGGGCGCGGACGACGAGCCCCTGCACGGCCCCCGCGGACAGCAGCAACAGCAGCATCACCCAGGCGATCGCGGAGGCCTGGCCGAGCGCCCCGGTCACCCAGCCCTTCTCGTACATCAGCAGGCTGAGCGTCTGGAACTGGTTGCCGCTGCCGCCGCTGACCCCCAGGCTGCCGCCGAACAGCATCGGCTCGCCGAAGAGCTGGGTGGCGCCGATGGTGGACACCACGACGGTGAACAGGATGGTCGGGCGGATCGACGGGACGGTGACGCTGAGGAACTGCCGGGCCCTGGAGGCTCCGTCGATCGCCGCCGCCTCGTACAGCTCCTGGGGGACGGCCTGCATCGCGGCGAGGTAGATCAGCGCGTTGTAGCCCGTCCAGCGCCAGGTGACGATCGCCGAAATGGCGATCTGCGCGGGCCACTTGGAGGATTCCCAGTCCACCGGGTGGAAGCCGGCCCAGCCGATCACGGTGTTGATCAGCCCGTAGTCGCTGTTGAACAGCTGGGCGAACACCAGGGTGGCGGCGGCGATCGAGGTCGCGTACGGCGCGAGCACCGCGACCCGCAGGAAACCCCGGCCGCGCATCCGGTAGTTGAGCAGATGGGCCAGGCCCAGGGCCAGCAGCAGCTGGGGCACGGTGGAGACCACGCCGATGGTGAAGGTGTTGCCGAGGGCGTTCCAGAAGAAGTCGCTGTCCCACAGGCCGGTGTAGTTGCGCAGGCCGAGCCACTCGGCCTCGCCGCCGAGCTCGACCCGGTGCAGCGAGAGCCAGCCGGTGTAGACCAAGGGGAAGAGGCCGAAGGCCGCGAAGCAGAGGAAGAACGGTGCGACGAACGCGTACGGCGCGGCCCGGACGTCCCAGCGGTACAGTCTGCTGCGCCAACGTGGCCTGAGCGGCGGGGCGTTGGAGGCGATGAGGTCCACCGTGGCTACTTCTGGATCTTGTCGTCGACCAGCTTGTCGACATTGCTCCACGCCTGCGCGGGATCGGTGCCGCGTTGCTCGATGTCGAGGATGCCGTTGTCGGTGAGGAAGGTCTTCACCTGGCCGTCCCAGCGGCTGATCGGTACGGCCTTGATGCCGGCGGCGGCCTCCGAGTAGATCCGGCCGACCGGGGTGTCGCCGAAGAACGGCAGGGTGGCGTCCCGGACGGCGGGGGAGGAGAGGGTCTCCTTGGTGGAGGGGATGTTCCCGTTGACGGCGAAGACCTTCGCGTGCTGGGCGGGAGCTGTCAGCCAGGCGGCGAGCTCGGCGGCCTCCTTGACGTGCCCGCCGGACTTCGGGACGGCGAGGAAGGAGCCGCCCCAGTTGCCCGCGACCGGGGCCGGGGCGATGTCCCACTTGCCCTGGTTCTCCGGGCCGGCCTGGTCCTTGATGATCCCGGTCATCCAGCTCGGGCAGGCGACGGTGGCGAACCTGTTGTTCTTGAAGCCCGCGTTCCAGGTGCCCTTCTCGTCGAACTGCCGCAGCTTGGCGGTGATCCCGCCGGTGGCCGCGGTGGTGGCGATGGACCAGGCCTTCTTCACACCGGGGCTGTTCCGGTAGTCCAACTCGCCCTTGGCGTCGGCGTACTGGATCGGCTCACTGGCGACGACGGCGTTGAACAGTCCGCTGGCGGAGTCGTGGAAGGCGGTGCCCTCGGGCGCCTTCGCCTGGTAGCCGCGACCGGCTTCGAGGAACCTGTCCCAGCTGCCGGCCCAGAGCGCGCCGACCTGGGCGCGGTCGGTCGGCAACCCGGCCTTGGCGAAGAGGTCCTTGTTGTAGCAGATCGCCATCGGGCCGATGTCGGTGCCGAGACCGATCACCTTGCCGTCCGCCGTGGTGGCCTGCTTGGTCTTCCAGTCCAGGTAGGCGCCGAGGTCCGCGCCGCCGGTGCTGCCGAGGTCCACCCACTTGCCCGCCAGCCCGGGCCCGGTGGCCTCGGCGACGTAGCCGACCTCGACGGCCTGGATGTCGGCGAGGCCGCTGTCCCGGGAGAGCCGCAGCTTGAGCGTGTCCCAGTACTTCTGGCCGTCGGCCACGTTGGACTCGACGATCTTGATGCCGGGGTGCAGCTTCTCGTACTCGGCGTAGAGCTTGGCGCCGGTGTCGTTGTCGTAGCCGAAGGAGCCGAAGGTGCCGATCCGCAGCGTGACGGTGCCGCTGCCGCCGTCGGCCTTGGTGCTGCTTCCGCCGCTGCCGCTTCCGCTGCTGCTGCAGGCGGCCAGCAGGGCGGTGCTCGCGGCCAGGGCGGTGAGCGCGGTGAGGCGTCGGCCTCTGGCGGTGGTGGCGGTGGTGGCTGTGGTGGTGGTGGTGGTGGTGCGCATTCCACTCTCCTCGTCCGGGGGTGGTGCGGGGCTCGCGGGTGGCGGCCCCCAGCGGCGTGGGAGCGCTCCCACGCCGTAGTCGGAAGGTTCCTGCCTCGGCTGATCCGGTGTCAAGAGATGAAGCCGAATTGCTCTCCGGCGTAACGACGTTGGCCCACCACCGCCATTTCCTGAACGCGGCCGTGGCGGCGCCGCGCTCCGGTGACCTACGATCCTCTGCCAGGCGCCCCTCCCGGGGACGCGAGACCGAAGGCGGCGACGGAAGGCGCGTGGGCAGTGGGCGGACGGCAGACCGGAAGGCCGACCCTGGAGCAGGTCGCGGCCCGGGCCGGGGTCGGGCGCGGCACGGTGTCCCGGGTGATCAACGGCTCGTCGAGGGTGAGCGAACAGGCGAAGGAGGCGGTCGGCCGGGCCATCGCGGAGCTGGGCTACGTGCCCGACCGGGCGGCCCGGGCGCTGGCCGGAAGCCGGACGGACGCGGTCGCGCTGGTGGTGCCGGAGACCGAGGCCCGGTTGTTCGCGGAGCCGTACTTCCTGGACATCATCCGCGGTGTGAGCGCCGAACTCGGCACGGCGGACAAGCAGTTGCTGCTCACACTGATCCGCACCGAGCAGGAGCGGCAGCGCTTCGAGCAGTACCTCGCCGCGCAGCGGGTGGACGGCGTGCTGCTGGTCTCGGTCCACCGGGACGACCCGCTGCCCGACCAGGTGCGCGCACTGGGCCTGCCGGTCGTGCTGAACGGGCGCCGTTCGCCGCAGGAGCCGGTGGCGTACGTGGACTCCGACAACGTGGGGGCCGGCCGCTCGGCGGTGCGGCACCTGGCCGGGCGCGGCCGGCGTCGCATCGCCACCATCACCGGCCCGGCGGACATGGACGCCGCGCACGGCCGACTGGCCGGCTACCGCCAGGGGCTGGCCGCGGCCGGCCTGCCGGCCGACGAACGCCTCGTCGCCACCGGGGACTTCACGGAGGACGGCGGCCGGCGGGCGATGCGGGAGCTGTTGGAGCGCTGCCCCGACGTGGACGCGGTGTTCGCCGCCTCCGACCTGATGGCCGTCGGGGCGCTCGCCGTCCTGCGGGCCAGGGGACTGGACGTGCCCGGTGACGTCGCGCTGGTGGGCGTCGACGACTCGCCGGTGGCCCGCCACCTCGACCCCCCGCTGACCACCGTCCGCCAGCCGATCGAGGAGATGGGTCGCACGATGGCCGGGCTGCTGCTGCGGCAGATCGCGGGCGAGGCCGCGGAGCCGTCCCGCCTGGTGCTGCCGACGGAGCTGGTGGTGCGCGGGTCGTCCTGAACCGCCGGCCGTCCTGAACCGCCGGCCGTCCTGAACCACCGGCCGTCCTGAACCGCGAGTCGTCCTGAACAGCCGGCCGTCCGGAGCTCCGCGGGGCTCCGGACGGCCGGGGTGTTCAGCGCCGCGTCACAGTGCCGGATAGGCGTTCTTCAGCAGCTCCCGGAACTGGGCGGAGAACCAGTCGCCGGACAGCGGCGCGTCCGGCAGCGCACCGGACATGTGGTTGTTGTTCCTCGGGTTGCCGGTGTAGGCCGGGTCGCACATCCCGTCGACGCCCTTGCCGTCGTTGTTCGGGAGCGGCTTGCTGGCCCCGTCCGACTCGCCCGGCGGCTTCATCCAGACGTAGGCGTCGATCCCCGGCGTCGGGGCCGCCTGCGGCCGTTCGCCGAGGCCCGCGCCGGCCTGGTTGCACCAGTTCCCGGTGTTCAGCCGCCGGTCGTAGCGCCCGCCGTCGACATAGGCGTCGACGCTCGTCCGCGGTCCGGGGCCGGCCGGCCGGGCGGCACCGCCCCAGCCGTTGCGCGAGGTGTCGATCAGCATGCCGAGCCCGGGGTCGAAGCCCAGCGAGACCAGCTTGGTCCGCAGCCCCTGGGCGTAGGAGAGCTCGTCGACGTACCGGTTCCAGTCGACCCACTTGGACTGGCGGACGGAGGCGCCGTTGACGCTGTCGTCGATGGTGAAGTTGCTCTCCTTGAGCGCGCTGTAGTTCGCGGTGTTGACGATGAAGCCGAGGATGTTGGCGAGGGTGGAGCCCTCGGAGGTCGCCGCCTGCTTGAACAGCTCGGCGGACGGGCCGAGGTTGTCGTCCCAGCCCAGCCAGCCGTGGTGGCCGGCGTCGGCGTAGTTGTACACGTTGGGGACGGCGCCGAGCTTCTTGAGCGCGTAGCCGATGCCCTTGATGTAGTTGCCGTTGGCCTTCATCACGTCGCAGGCGGGGGTGGCGGTGGCGCGCGGCGTGGTGTTGGTGACCAGGTTCGGCAGCGAGTCGAGCTCGACCGTGGTGACGATCCGCAGGCCGGCGTACTTGGGGTCGGCGAGGACGGCCGCGATCGGGTCGATGAACTCCGTCCGGTACCGGTCGATCTCGGTCGGGCCGAGTTCGCCGTTGGAGGAGAGGGCGGCGCAGTCCCGGCCGGGCAGGTCGTAGACCACCAGCTGGACGACGAGTTCGCCGCTGCCCTTCTGGCGCAGCGCCTCGTCGAGGTGGGCGCGCAGCCCCATCCTGCCGTTGGCCCCGGCGATCGCGGCGATCCGGTCCAGCCAGACGCCGGTGGGCTGGTTGGCGACCTTGGTGCCGCCGGGTTCGGCGGCGGCGTTCGCGGACCACTCGGGGTTCACATAGACCTTGGCGCCGACGTACGGGTTGTCGACGCGGGTGCCGGGCGGGGTGGTGGGCGTACCGGTGGGGGTGCTCGTCGGGGTTCCGGTGGGGGTGCCCGTGGGCGTGGGGGTGGGGCTCGTGGTGGAGCCGTTGCAGGGCACCCCGTTGAGCTTGAAGGCGGCGGGCACCGGATTGGTGCCGCCGTAGGAGCCGTTGAACCCGAAGGAGGTGGAACCGCCGGTCGCCAGGCTGCCGTTGTACGAGACGTTCCGGGCGGTGACGGCGGCCCCGGACTGGGTGAAGGTCGCGTTCCAGCCCTGGGTGACCTGCTGGTTGCCGGCGAAGGTCCACTCCAGGGTCCAGGAGCTCAGCGGGTCGCCGGTGTTGGTGACGGCGACGTTGGCGCCGAAGCCGGTGTCCCACTGGTTGGTGACCTGGTAGTCGACCCGGCAGCCGGCCGCGGCGGCACCCGCGGAGGTGGACAGCACGGTGGCGGTGGCACCGGTCGCGGTGAGCAGGCCGAGAGCGGTGAGCAGGGCGGTCCGACTGCTGCGCAGTCGGCCGACGGTGGGTCGGGTGGGGGTGGTGGGGCTCATGGTGGGGTCCCTCTCAGTGTCCGTCGAAGGCGCGAAGGTGGTCGCGCAGTCCGAGGCCGAATGCGGTGGGGGTGCCGTCGTAGGCGCTGATCAGGGCGGGGCCGGAGGAGCAGTCCCAGGTGTTCCAGGTCCAGCCCAGGTACGAGAGCCCGTGGTCGTCGGACCACTTCATGACGCGGTCGACGAACGCGTGCCCGCAGGTGTTCTCGCCGATCTCGCCCGCCACGAGCGGGGCACGGGCGGCGACCGGGGCCAGGGTGGAGTTCCAGCAGGCCTCGTCGGCACAGGAGTTGAAGTTGTAGACGTGCCAGGCGGCGGCCGTATTGCCGGTCGGGTCCGAGGGTGCGTGGGCGAGCCAGCCGCTCAGGTCGTTCGCGTAGGCGACCCCCGGGACCAGGACGACATTGCGGGAGCCGGTGGCGCGGACGGCGTCCACCAGGTCCTGCATGCCGGCCACCTCGTACCCGATGCCCGGGCAGGTGCCGCCGTCGCGCCAGCAGGTCCAGGCCTGTTCGGCGGTGGCGGTCGCCCGGTCCGGGTAGGGCTCGTTGAACAGGTCGAACACCACCCGGGGGTCGTCCTTGAAGGTGTTCGCCACCGAGGTCCAGAAGGCCGGCGCGTACCGGGCGTCCGGCATCGGCTTCTGGCAGGAGGCGTGCACGTCCGTGCAGCCCGCCGAGTTGCCGGTGTACTGGCCGAACGTCCAGTGGAGTTCGACCACGGGGGTCATGCCGTGCGCGAGGACGCGGGCCACCAGCTGTTCGACGGCACCGATGTAGGCGTCGCCCCGGTACTCGGGCCGGATGTTGTCCAGGCCGAGCCAGCACTCCTCGTTGAGCGGGATGCGGACGGTGTTGGCCTTCCAGTCCGCGATGGCCCGGACGGCGGCGTCGTCGACCGGGCCGTCGAAGACGCCGTGGCCCTGGACGCACATGAACTCGCCGCCGGAGCGGTTGACGCCGAGCAGACGGCGGGTGGCGCCGCTCCGGTCGGTGAGTCGGTTTCCGCTGACGCCGAGCTCGGGTGCGCCGGCGGGCGGGGTGGGGGTGGTGGTCGGGCCGCTGGTCGGGGTAGGGGTGGCGGTCGGTGTCGGGGTGGCGGTCGGGCTGGGCGACGGTGCCGAACCGGTCGAGCAGGGAAGGCCGTTGAGGGTGAACCCGGTCGGGTCGGGGTTGGCGCCGGACCAGGAGGCGATGATGCCGAGGGTGACGCTCGCACCGGTCCCGAGCGAGCCGTTCCAGCTCTCGTTCGCGGCCGTGACACCGGTGCCGGACTGGGACCAGGCGGCGCCCCAGCCCTGGTTGAGGTGCTGGCCGCCGGTGAACCGGAAGCCGAAGCTCCAACTGTTCGTCGGTGCGCCGTGGTTGGTGATGACGACGGAGGCCTGGAAGCCGCCGGCCCACTGGTTGACCGTGGAGTAGTCCACGGAGCAGCCGAGCGGAGCGGCGGTGCCCGGGCCGGCGCCCGCCGCGGCGGAAACGGCGCTCACCATGGCGAGGACCGCGCCGCCGAACAGCGCTGTGAGGGGTGGGGGATGTCGCATGAGCGACTCCTTGCAGCGAGGACACGCCGCTCCCGGCGCGTCGACTGACGGAATCGCTCCCACTGGTGGGCACCGACCGTAGCGCCAACTGCCGCCAAGGAAAAGAGGAGTTGCAGGGATTGCTGAGCAGAGGTGTTCGACTCTTCAAGCCTCTTGACCCGCTCGCGGGGATCCCGCACAGTGGGAGCGCTCCCACTGGTCAAGCACTGTCGTACAACGCCGTGCGGCTGCCCGCACACGGTGAAGCGGGCGGGGAACGGCACGGTGCCCACAATTCACCGTGCCGTTCCCCGCCCGCGCTCGGGGGCGGGCCGGGTCAGGACCCGGCCTTGCGCTTGTTGTAGACGTCGAAGCCGACGGCGGCGAGCAGCACCAGTCCCTTGATGACCTGCTGGTAGTCGGTGCCGATGCCGACCAGCGACATGCCGTTGTTGAGGACGCCCAGGACCAGACCGCCGATGATCGCGCCGAGCACGGTGCCGACGCCGCCGCTCGCGGAGGCGCCGCCGATGAACGCGGCGGCGATCGCCTCCAGCTCGAAGTTGATGCCCGCCTGCGGGGTGCCGGCGTTGAGACGGGCGGCGAAGACCAGCCCGGCCAGGGCGGCCAGGACGCCCATGTTGACGAAGGCGAGGAAGACGACCCGCTTGCTCTTCACGCCGGACAGCTTGGCGGCCGCCTCGTTGCCGCCGATCGCGTAGGTGTGCCGGCCGAGGATCGAGTTGCGCATCAGGTAGCCGAAGCCGACCAGCAGCGCGCCGAGGATCAGCAGGACGACCGGGGCGCCGTGGTAACTGGCCAGCAGCAGTGTGAAGGTCACCACCGCGGCCGCGATCGCGCCGAGCTTCGCCAGGAACAGCCCGGTGGGGAGCGGTTCCAGCCCGTACGAGGTGGCCCGGCGCCGTCCGCGCAGCTCCTGGAGGACGGCGACGGCCAGCACCGCGAGGCCCAGCAGCAGGGTGAGGTTGTGGTAGTTCGTGTGCGGGCCGACCTCGGGGAGGAAGCCGCTGCTGATGTTCTGGAAGCCCTTGGGGAACGGTGCCACCGACTGGCCCTGGAGCAGGATCTGGGTCCCGCCGCGGAAGAGCAGCATGCCGGCCAGGGTGACGATGAACGAGGGAATGCCGAGGTGGGCGATCCAGAAGCCCTGCCAGGCGCCGGCCGCCGCGCCGATCAGCAGCGCGGCCACCAGGGCCACGGGCCAGGGGAGGTGGTGCTTGACCATCATCACCGCGGCGGCCGCGCCGACGAAGGCGGCGAGCGAGCCGACCGAGAGGTCGATGTGGCCGGCGATGATGACGATCATCATGCCGATGGCCAGGATGAGGATGTAGCCGTTCTGCTGGATCAGGTTGGTGATGTTGAGCGGCTGGAGCAGGATGCCGTCGGTCCAGATCTGGAACAGCAGGACGATCAGGGCGAGCGCGACCAGCATGCCGTACTGGCGCATGTTGCCGCGCAGCGCGCGGACCACGGCGTCGGCGGCGGACGGGCGTGGGCCGGTCCGCGCGTCGGGCGCGGTCTCTGGGGTGGTCTGGATCTGGGCCATGCCTCACACCTGCTTGTCGGGTCGTGCCGCGCTCATGGTCATGAGCCGCATGAGGGATTCCTGGGTGGCGTCGGCGCGGAGCACCTCACCGGTGATCCGGCCCTCGGCCATGGTGTAGATCCGGTCGCACAGGCCCAGGAGTTCGGGGAGTTCGGAGGAGATGACGAGAACGGCCTTGCCCTGGGCGGCGAGTTCGGCGATGACGGTGTAGATCTCCGCCTTGGCGCCGATGTCGATGCCACGGGTGGGTTCGTCGAGGATCAGCACCTCGGGCTCGGCGAAGATCCACTTGCTGAGGACGACCTTCTGCTGGTTGCCGCCGCTGAGGGTGCCGGTCCGGGTGAACACCGACGGAGCCTTGATGTTCATGGTCTTCCGGAAGGACTCGGCGACCCGGGTCTCGGCGTGCTCGTCGACCCAGCCCCGGCGGGCGACCTTGCCGAGGGCGCTGAGCGAGATGTTCCGGCTGATGTCGTCGATGAGGTTGAGGCCGAGCTGCTTGCGGTCCTCGGTGACGTAGGCGAGGCCGTGGCCGATCGCTTCCGGCACCGTCCGGGTGCGGATCTCCCGGCCGTGCAGCCGGACCCGGCCGCCGGTCCACTGCCCGTACGAGCGGCCGAAGACACTCATGGCCAGCTCGGTGCGGCCGGCGCCCATCAGGCCGGCGATGCCGACGATCTCGCCGCGGCGCACGGTCAGCGAGGCGCCGTCCACCACGGTGCGCTGGTGGTCGATCGGGTGCCGGACGCTCCAGTCCTCGATTTCGAGGGCGACCTCGCCGATCTCCGGGGAGCGCTCGGGGTAGCGGTGTTCGAGGTCGCGGCCGACCATGCCGCGGATGATCCGGTCCTCGGAGATGCCCTCGGGACCGATCGCGATGGTCTCGATGGTCCGCCCGTCGCGCAGGACGGTGACCGCGTCGGCGACCCGGGTGATCTCGTTCAGCTTGTGCGAGATGATGATGCAGGAGATGCCCCGGGCCTTGAGGTCGAGGATCAGGTCGAGGAGTTTGCGGCTGTCCTCGTCGTTCAGTGCCGCCGTCGGCTCGTCCAGGATGAGCAGTTTGACGTCCTTGGCGAGCGCCTTGGCGATCTCGACCAGCTGCTGCTTGCCCACGCCGAGGTCGGCGATCCGGGTGTGCGGGCTCTCGTCGAGGCCGACCTGGCGCAGCAGATCGGCGGCGTGGGTCAGTGTCCGGTGCCAGTCGATGACGCCCCGCCTGGCGTGCTCGTTGCCGAGGAAGACGTTCTCGGCGATGGACAGGTACGGCACCAGTGCGAGCTCCTGGTGGATGATGGCGATGCCGCGCTGCTCGCTGGCCCGGATGTCCTTGAACCGGCAGGGTTCGCCCTCGAAGTGGATCTCGCCCTGGTAGCTGCCGTGCGGGTACACGCCGCTGAGCACCTTCATCAGGGTGGACTTGCCGGCGCCGTTCTCACCGCAGACGGCGTGCACCTCGCCGGCGGCGACCGTGAGGTTGACCTCGGAGAGGGCCTTGACGCCGGGGAAGGTCTTGCTGATCGACCGCATCTCCAGCACGGGTCGGGCCATGGGTGTGCTTCCGTATCGTTCGGGGCGGTGCGGTCCGGCCGGGTCTGCCGGGCACCGCACCGCCGGTTGGGCTCCGGGCCCGTCGGCCGGACCCCGGGGGCTACTTGAGCTGGTCGGCGGTGTACTGGCCGCTGTCGACCAGGACCTTCTGGTAGTTGTCCTTGTCGACGCTGACCGGCTGGAGCAGCTGGGCCGGGACGGTCTTGGCGCCGTTGTCGTACTGGGTGGTGTCGTTGACCTCGGGCTTGCCGCCGGTCAGCAGTGCGTCGCCCATCTGGACGGCGGCCCTGGCCAGCTGGCGGGTGTCCTTGTAGACGGTCTGGGTCTGCTCGCCGGCGATGATCGACTTCACCGAGGCCAGCTCGCCGTCCTGGCCGGTGACGACCGGCAGTGACTTGCCGGAGCCGTAGCCGACGCCCTTGAGCGAGGAGATGATGCCGATCGAGATGCCGTCGTAGGGCGAGAGCACGGCGTCGACCCGGGCGGCGGTGTAGGACTTGCTCAGCAGGTTGTCCATCCGGGACTGGGCGAGGCCGCCGTCCCAGCGCAGCGTGGCGGCCTGGTTGAAGGCGGTCTGGCCGCTCTGCACGACCAGCTTCTTCTCGTCGAGGTACGGCTTGAGCACGCTCATCGCGCCGTTGAAGAAGAAGGTGGCGTTGTTGTCGTCCGGCGAGCCGGCGAACAGCTCGATGTTGAACGGGCCCCTGCCGTCCTTGAGGCCGAGCTTGTCGGCGATGTAACTGCCTTGCAGGACACCGACCTTGTAGTTGTCGAAGGTCGCGTAGTAGTCGACGTTCCCGGTGCCGCGGATCAGGCGGTCGTAGGAGATGACGGGGATGTGCGCGTCGGCGGCACGCTGCAGCACATTGGTGAGCGAGGAGCCGTCGATGGCGGCGATCACCAGGAGCCTGGCCCCCTTGGTGATCATGTTCTCGACCTGGGAGACCTGGTTCTCCACGACGTTGTCGCCGTACTGGAGGTCGGTCCGGTAGCCCTTGGCCTGGAACTCCTTGACCATGTTGGTGCCGTCGTTGATCCAGCGCTCCGAGGATTTGGTGGGCATCGCGATGCCGACCAGTCCGCCCTTGGCGTCGCCCTTGGCCGACCCGTCGCCGGCGCCGTCGGCGCTCTGGCCGCAGGCCGCCAGCGAGAGCGACAGGCCCACCGCGACGAGGCCAGCTGAAAGCTTCCGCACAGTTCCTCCAGTGATGATGTTCCGCGACCGGCGCAGAGCGACCCTGGCGGGCGACCGGGAGCGGTCGGTCGGGGTCGTCGGCCGCTCTCGGCCCCCCGCGCTGTGGAGCGGTGGGACCGGGATGGCCCTGGCCTGGCGTGACATGAGTGTTAACGCTCACAAGAGCGGCGTCAAGAGGCGTGGGAGCACCGTCGGACCCTCCGGGGCACCGAGTGCTGGTCCGGCCCCGGTTGTGCACCACCGGAGCGCGAAGGCCCTGGTGGCTCCGGCGTGAAGAATCGGCGAACCATGGGGAGATGTCCGGGTCGAGCGGTGACGTACCCCCTTCCTCGCGGCAGGGCGCCCCCGCGGCCCCGCGGCCCCGCGTCCCCGCGGCCCCGTCGCGGTGCCGGTGGTCCGGGTCCTCGCCGCCGTGGAAGGGACGGGAGGGAGAACTCGGCGGAACCGGCACCCGCCGCCGGCCCGAAGTGCTGGTATCAAGAGAAACCGCTGGTTGGAACCGAGGGTGACGGATTGGCCTGGACCTGGTCGCGTACTGTGGTCCCAGCCGAGGATGGGGACTGCGCGTGGGAACCGAGAGCACTGGGGCGGAGCATCGCCAGCCCGTGATGGCGGACGTGGCGAAGCTGGCGGGGGTGTCCCACCAGACGGTCTCCCGGGTGCTCAACGGAGCCCCGCACGTCCGGCCCGACACCCGGGACCGGGTGCTGGCGGCCATACGGGAGCTGGACTACCGGCCCAACTCCGCCGCCCGCGCGCTGGTCACCCGGCGCTCGCAGACCCTCGGGGTGGTGAGCTTCGACTCCACCCTGTACGGCCCCGCGTCGATGCTGGACGGCATCGAGCGGGCCGCGCGCAGCGCCGGGTACTTCGTCAGCGTGACGAGCCTGCGCTCCCTGGACGGCCGTTCGGTCCAGGAGGCCGTCGACAGGCTGCGCGACCAGGGGGTGGAAGGCGTCGTTGTGATCGCGCCGCAGATCTCCGCCGTCAGCGCGGTCGCCAGGCTCTCCAGCTCCGTGCCGCTGGTCGCGGTCGGTTCGGGCAACCAGACCCAGGTGCCGATGGTGTCGGTGGGCAACCGCGCGGGCGCCGAGGCGGCCACCGGGTACCTGCTCGACCTGGGGCACCGGACCGTGCACCACCTGGCGGGACCGGCCAACTGGCTGGAGAGCCAGGACCGTGAGGACGGCTGGCGCCGAACGCTGGAGTCGGCCGGCGCGTCGGTGCCGGTGGTGGAGCGCGGTGACTGGAGTGCCCGCTCGGGCTACCAGGCGGGGCTGCGGATGGCCGAACTGCGTGACGTCACGGCGGTCTTCTGTGCCAACGACCACATGGCCCTCGGGGTGCTGCGCGCCCTGCACGAGCTCGGCCGGTCGGTGCCGGGGGACATCAGTGTGGTCGGCTTCGACGACATCCCGGAGGCCGCCTACTTCATCCCGCCGCTGACCACGGTGCGGCAGGATTTCGGCGAACTCGGGCGCAGAGCCCTGGAACTGCTCGTCGAGGAGCTGGCGGGCGTGGCGCACGCCAGTGCCCATGTGCGGATCTCCCCGGAGATGGTGCTGCGGCGCAGCGCGGGACCGGCCGTCCGCCGTTGAGCCGGTAGTCGCTCCGCGGGATCCCCGGGGTCCGGTCCGGGTTCCGCCCGGTCCGGACCCCGCGCAGTTGTCTTGACATGGTGATTGTGAGCGCTAACAATCAATGTGAGCGTTAACAAGAACGCCCTTTCCGCTCCGTCGGCCGGGCCACCGAATCCCGCTTCCGTGTGCCCGGCCGACGGCTTCGCGTTCCGCCATTCTTGAGGGAGAAGCAGCGGAGCGAAGTCTGTCGCCGGTGCGCTCCGCCCTGCCCCGGCCGAGGACCGCACCGGCGACAGCGAGAACGCGGGCCTCCCGTACGAAGGATGAGCAAGTGACAGTGACCCCTGCCGCCCACGACACCGACCGGTACGTCATCGGCGTCGACTTCGGCACCCTCTCCGGCCGCGCCGTGGTGGTCCGGGTCCGGGACGGCGAGGAGCTGGGCACCGCCGTCCACGACTACCCGCACGCCGTGATCGAGCGCGAGCTCCCCGGCACCGGCCGGCCGCTCCCGCCGGACTGGGCGCTCCAGCACCCGGCGGACTGGCGCGAGGTGCTGAGCGTGGCCGTCCCGGCCGCGCTCGCCGCCGCCGGCGTCGATCCCGCCCGGGTCATCGGCATCGCCACCGACTTCACCGCCTGCACCGTCCTGCCGGTGCGCGCCGACGGCACCCCGCTGGCCGAGACGACCGCCTGGTCGTCCCGGCCGCACGCCTGGCCCAAGCTGTGGAAGCACCACGCGGCGCAGCCCCAGGCGGACCGGATCAACGCCCTGGCCCACGCCCGCGGCGAGAAGTGGATCGCGCGCTACGGCGGGCGGATCTCCGCCGAGTGGCAGTACGCCAAGGCGCTCCAGGTCCTGGAGGAGGACCCGGCTGTCTACGCGGCCTGCGAGCGCTGGATCGAGGCCGCCGACTGGATCGTCTGGCAGCTCACCGGCGCCGAGTCCCGCAACGCCTGCACCGCCGGCTACAAGGGCATCCACCAGGACGGCGCCTACCCGACCGAGGGCTACCTCGCGGCGCTCCACCCGGAGTTCGCCGACTTCGCCCGCACCCGCCTGGAGCACCCGCTCGCCCCGCTCGGCTCCCGGGTCGGCTCACTGACCGCCGAGGCCGCCGCCCGGACCGGCCTGCCGGAGGGCATCGCGGTGGCCGCCGGCAACGTCGACGCGCACGTCGCCGCACCGGCCGCCCGGGCCGTCGACAACGGCCGGCTCCTCGCCATCATGGGCACCTCCACCTGCCACGTGGTCAACGGCGCTGTGCTCGCCGAGGTCCCCGGCATCTGCGGCGTCGTCGACGGCGGCATCGTCGACGGCGCGTACGGCTACGAGGCCGGCCAGAGCGCCGTCGGCGACATCTTCGCCTGGTGGCTGCGCCAGGGCGTCCCCGCCGACTACCTGGCCGAGGCCGAGGCGAACGGCGAGGACCTGCACGGGCTGCTCACCCGCAAGGCCGCCGCCCAACCCGTCGGCGCCCACGGCCTGGTGGCGCTCGACTGGATGAACGGCAACCGCTCCACCCTGGTCGACCACCACCTGTCCGGCGTCATCGCCGGCCTCACCCTCGCCACCCGCCCCGAGGAGATCTACCGGGCCCTGCTGGAGGCCACGGCCTTCGGCACCAGGGTCATCGTCGAGGCGCTGGAGCAGGGCGGCGTTCCCGTCACCGAGTTCATCGTCACCGGTGGGCTGAAGAAGAACGCCCTGCTGATGCAGATCCACGCCGACGTGCTGCGCCGACCGGTCTCGGTCGCCGAGTCCGAGCAGGGCCCGGCGCTGGGCTCGGCCATCCACGCCGCCGTCGCCGCCGGGGCCCACCCGGACGTCCGGACCGCGGCAGCCGCCATGGGCCGGGTGCACCGCGGTGCCTACCGGCCGGACCGGGCCGCCGCCGACACCTACGACCGGCTGTTCGCCGAGTACCGGGCCCTGCACGACCACTTCGGCCGCGGCGCCGACAAGCTCCTGCACCGTCTGCGCGACATCCGCAACGCCGCCCTCACCGCACCGAGCGAGGCATCGTGACAACGACCGTCGACCTGATCCGCCGGCAGGTCAGCGACCTCCACCAGGAACTCGTCCGCTACGACCTGGTGGTGTGGACGGCGGGCAACGTCTCCGCCCGCGTCCCCGGCGAGGACCTGCTCGTCATCAAGCCGAGCGGCGTCTCCTACGAGGAGCTGTCGCCCCAGAAGATGATCCTCTGCGACCTCGACGGGAACGTCGTCGAGGGCGACCACGCGCCCTCCTCCGACACCGCCGCGCACGCCTACGTCTACCGCCACCTGCCCGAGGTCGGGGGAGTGGTGCACACCCACTCCACCTATGCCTGTGCCTGGGCCGCGCGCGGTGAGGCCGTCCCCTGCGTCCTCACCGCGATGGCCGACGAGTTCGGCGCCGAGATCCCGGTCGGCCCGTTCGCGCTGATCGGCGACGACTCCATCGGCCGGGGCATCGTGGACACTCTCACGGGCCACCGCTCACCGGCCGTCCTGATGCAGAACCACGGTGTCTTCACCATCGGCAAGGACGCCCGGGCCGCCGTGAAGGCCGCCGTGATGTGCGAGGACGTGGCCCGCACCGTCCACCTCTCCCGTCAGCTCGGTGAGCCCCTGCCGATCGCGCAGGCGGACATCGACAGTCTCAACTTCCGCTACCAGAACGTCTACGGCCAGCCCCAGGCCCGGTGAGGAGCCACCCCATGAAGAAGCCACTGGAGGGCCGTCAGGTCTGGTTCCTGACCGGCAGCCAGGGTCTCTACGGAGAGGAGACGCTGCGCCAGGTGGCCGAGCAGTCCAGGCGGATCGCCGAAACCCTGGACCGCGACTGCGCCGTACCGGTCGAGATCGTCTGGAAGCCCGTCCTCACCGACGCGAGCGCCATCCGCCGGATCTGCCTGGACGCCAACGCCGCGGACGACTGCCTCGGGCTGATCGCCTGGATGCACACCTTCTCCCCGGCGAAGATGTGGATCGCCGGCCTGGACGCGCTGCGCAAGCCGTTGCTCCACCTGCACACCCAGGCCGACGTCGACCTGCCGTGGAGCTCCATCGACATGGACTTCATGAACCTGAACCAGGCGGCCCACGGCGACCGCGAGTTCGGCTACATCCAGTCGCGCCTCGGCATCGCCCGCAAGACCGTCGCCGGACACGCCGCCGACCCGTCCGTGGCCGCCCGGATCGGCACCTGGGCGCGCGCCGCCGCCGGCCGCGCCGAACTGAGCGACCTGAAGCTCGCCCGCTTCGGCGACAACATGCGCGACGTCGCCGTCACCGAGGGCGACAAGGTCGAGGCCCAGCTCCGCTTCGGGGTCTCCGTCAACACCTACGGCGTCAACGACCTGGTCGCCGCGGTGGACGCGGCGGACGAGGCGGACGTCACCGAGCTGGTCGAGGAGTACGAGGACAGCTACCGCCTCGCGCCCGCGCTGCGGACCGGAGCGGAGCGCCATGCGTCGCTGCGGTACGCGGCACGCATCGAGCTCGGCCTCCGAGGCTTCCTCGAACAGGGCGGCTTCAAGGCCTTCACCACCAACTTCGAGGACCTCGGCGGTCTGCGCCAGCTGCCCGGCCTCGCGGTGCAGCGGCTGATGGCCGACGGCTACGGATTCGGCGGCGAGGGCGACTGGAAGACCGCCGCCCTGCTGCGCACCCTCAAGGTCACCGCCGGCGGGCTTCCCGGCGGCACCTCCTTCATGGAGGACTACACCTACCACCTGGAGTTCGGCAGCGAGCTGATCCTCGGCGCGCACATGCTGGAGGTCTGCCCGAGCATCGCCGCCGGTACCCCCTCCTGCGAGATCCATCCGCTCGCCATCGGCGGGCGGGAGGACCCGGTCCGCCTGGTCTTCGACGCCGAGCCCGGTCCGGCCGTGGTGGTGGGCCTCGCGGACCTGGGCGACCGCTTCCGGCTGGTGGCCAACGAGATCGATGTCGTCCCCGCACCGGAGCCGCTGCCCAACCTGCCCGTCGCCCGCGCGGTCTGGACGCCGCGCCCGGACCTGCACACCTCCGCCGAGGCCTGGCTGACGGCCGGCGGGCCGCACCACACCGTGCTCTCCGGCGCGGTCGGCAGCGAGGAACTGGACGACCTCGCCGAGATGCTCGGGGTGGAGCTCCTGGTGATCGACGACGACACGACCATCCGCCGGTTCACCAAGGAGCTGCGCTGGAACCAGGCCTACCACCGCCTGGCCCAGAGGCTGTGACCCCGCGCGAGAGCGCCCGCTTCCGCCTGCGCCGCACCGGCGACCACCTGCGGGTGAGCACCGACAGCCCGCACCCGTGGCAGCTGCGGATCGGCGGCCCGGACGGCGCCCTGCACCTCAGCCCGGCCGGTACCCACGAGGCCGAGCTGCCCTGCCCGGCCTGAGCGGGAGCGGGAGCGGGAGCGAGCGGGCCGGGCCGTGCGATCCGCACGGCCCGGCCGTGGCACCGTCAGCGGGCGCCGAGGAGGTGTTCGAGGGCCAGCTGGTCGAGCTGCTCGAAGGCCATGCCGCGGCGGGCGGCGGCTTCGACGTCGAACTCCTCGAAGGCGGAGGGGTCCGCGAGCAGTCCGGTGAGCCCGTCCGACGCCGTGGGGAGGGCGAGCTCGGGCAGGCGGGAGGCGGCGAGCGCGGCCCGCACCTCGGGGTCGGCCCGGAAGGCGCGGGAACGCTCGGCCAGCAGCAGGTAGTTGCGCATGCAGCCGGCGGCGGAGGCCCAGACGCCGTCGGAGTCCTCGGTGCGCGGCGGCTTGAAGTCGAAGTGCTTCGGGCCGTCGTAGCCGGCCGACTCCAGGAGGTCGACCAGCCAGAAGGCCTGCCGGAGGTCTCCCGCGCCGAAGCGCAGGTCCTGGTCGTACTTGATGCCGGACTGGCCGTTGAGGTCGATGTGGAACAGCTTGCCGTGCCACAGGGCCTGGGCGATGCCGTGCGGGAAGTTGAGGCCGGCCATCTGCTCGTGGCCGACCTCCGGGTTGACGCCGACCCGCTCGGGGCGCTCCAGGGCGTTGATGAACGCCAGGGCGTGGCCGACCGTGGGCAGCAGGATGTCGCCGCGCGGCTCGTTGGGCTTGGGCTCGATCGCGAACCGCAGGTCGTAGCCCTGCTGTTCGACGTACTCGCCCAGCAGGTCGAAGGCCTCCTTCAGCCGGTCGAGCGCGGTGCGCACGTCCTTGGCCGCGCCGGACTCGGCGCCCTCGCGCCCGCCCCAGGCGACGTAGACCGAGGCACCGAGCTCGGCCGCCAGGTCGATGTTGCGGATCGTCTTGCGCAGCGCGTAGCGGCGTACGTCGCGGTCGTTGGCGGTGAAGGCGCCGTCCTTGAAGACCGGGTGGGTGAAGAGGTTGGTGGTCGCCATCGGGACCTTCAGCCCGGCGTCGTCCAGTGCGGCGCGGAAGCGCTTGACGGTCTGCTCGCGCGTGGCGTCGCCCGCGCCGAAGGGGATCAGGTCGTCGTCGTGGAAGGTGACGCCGTAGGCGCCGAGTTCGGCCAGTCGCCGCACGGTCCCGACCGGGTCGAGGGCGGGGCGGGTCGCGTCGCCGAAGGGGTCGCGCCCCTGCCAGCCGACGGTCCACAGGCCGAAGGTGAACTTGTGCGCGGGGGTGGGGGAGAGGGTGTCGCTGGACATGGAGCGGCTCCGGATCGGTGCGGAGGGGTGTTTGTCATGACTCTCAACAAATTAGTATGCCGGGACGTCAGAAGGAACCCCATCGGAGGAACGCATGGCTGAACAGCGCGTGGTGATCGGCGTCGACAGCTCGACCCAGGCCACCAAGGCCCTCGCCGTCGACATCGACTCGGGCACGGTCCTGGGCGAGGGCCGCGCCCCGCACACCGTCAGCGAGGGAGCCGGCCGGGAGAGCGACCCCGAGCAGTGGTGGCGGGCGTTCGAGGAGGCCGTCACGCGGACGGGCTGGGCCGAACGCGCGGCCGCCGTCTCGATCGGCGGCCAGCAGCACGGCCTGGTCACCCTGGACGAGGCCGGCGAGCCGGTCCGCCCGGCGCTGCTGTGGAACGACGTCCGGTCCGCCCCCCAGGCCGCCGAGCTGCGGGCCGGGATCGGTCCGGCGGAGATCGCCCGGCGCACCGGCAGCCTGCCGACCGCCGCCTTCACCGCCCCCAAGTGGGCCTGGCTGCGCGCCCACGAGCCCGCCGCGGCCGAACGCGTGGCCGCAGTCCGCCTCCCGCACGACTTCCTGACCGAGCGGCTGACCGGGGAGGCGGTGACCGACCGCGGTGATGCCTCGGGCACCGGCTGGTGGGGACCGGACGGCTACGACAAGGACGTCCTCGACCGCATCGGCCTCGACGAGGCCCTGCTGCCGCAGGTCCTCGCGCCGGGCGCGCGGGCGGGCACGGTCCGCCCGGGGACGGCACTGCGCGAGGGGGCACTGGTCGCCGCCGGAACCGGCGACAACATGGCCGCCGCCCTCGGCCTGGGCCTGCGGCCCGGGCAACCCGTGCTCAGCCTCGGCACCTCCGGGACGGTCTACGCCGTCGGCCGGATCCGGCCGGTCGACCCGAGCGGAACGGTCGCGGGCTTCGCCGACGCCCTCGGCGGCTGGCTGCCGCTCGCCTGCACGCTGAACTGCACCCTCGCCGTCGACCGCTTCGCCGCGCTCCTCGGACGCGGGCGCGAGGAGGTCGAGCACGGCGGCTCCGTGGTGGTGCTGCCCTACCTGGACGGCGAGCGCACCCCCGACCTCCCCGGTGCCTCCGGTCTGGTCCACGGGCTGCGCCACGACACCACTCCGGGGCAGCTGCTCCAGGCCGCCTACGACGGCGCCGCCCATGCCCTGCTCACCGCCCTGGACGACGTGCTGCGTGCCGGCGGCACGGACCGGGCGAGTGAGGAGCCGCTGCTGCTGATCGGCGGCGGCGCCCGGGGCCGGGCCTGGCAGCGGACCGTGCTGCGCCTCTCGGGCCGGGCGGTCCGGGTGCCCGAGGCGCGGGAGCTGGTCGCGCTGGGTGCCGCCGCCCAGGCCGCCGCGCTGCTCACCGGCGAGTCGGCCGACGCAGTCGCACGCCGCTGGCGGACGGCCGAGGGCCGGACGCTGGAGCCCGTGGCGAAGGACGGCGACGCGCTCGAACGGATCAGCGATACCCTGCGTCGGGCCGGAGCGTTGCAGGGCGCCCCGGCCGGGGACCGGTAGGAGGAGCGGCGCGTGACGGCGGTCGGCAGTGCGATCAGGAGCCAGGACAACGGGCCCGCTTCGCTGCAGGACATGCGTCGGCGCAACCTCGCGCTCGTCCTCGGTGCGGCCGCCGAGCACAGCCCGCTCTCCCGCGCGGACGTCGCCGGGCGTGTCGGGCTGACCAGGGCGGCCGTCTCCTCCCTGGTCGACGAGCTGATCGGCCGGGGTGCGCTGACCGAGGCGGCGGCCACCGCCAGCGGGCGGGTCGGCCGGCCCGGACGGGCGCTGACCGTCAGTGACCACGGCCCGGCGGGGCTCGGTCTGGAGATCGGCGTCACCCACCTCGGCGCCTGCGTGGCGGACCTGCGTGGCGAGCCGCGGGTGTGGCGCAGGGTGGACCAGGCCAACGCGGGCCGGCCCGCCGGGCAGGTGCTCGCGGAGGCCGCCGCGCTGGCCGCCGAGGCGCAGGCCGAGGCCGAGGCCCTCGGGCTGCGGGTCGAGGGCCGCGTGCTGGCCGTGCCCGGGGTGGTGCCGAACGGACCGGCCGGGCTGGTGGAGCGCGCGCCCAACCTCGGCTGGTGCGGCGTCCGGCTCGCCGACCACTGGCCCGACCCGGAGACCGTGCCCGAGCCGGAGAACGAGGCCGACCTCGGCGCGCTGGCCGAGCTCTGGAACGCCGAACCGGCCGAGACCTTCGTGCACGTCTCGGCCGAAGCCGGCATCGGGGCCGCCCTGGTGATCGAGGGGCGGCTGTTCCGGGGTGCCCGCGGCTTCGCCGGCGAACTCGGCCACATCCCCGTCCACCCGGACGGTCCCGAGTGCGTCTGCGGCGCCCGGGGCTGCCTGGAGCAGTACGCGGGCCAGGAGGCCGTGCTGCGCGCGGCCGGTCTCGTTCAGCCCGGCGCGGGCGGTCCCGCTCAGCCCGGCGCGGGCGACGCGGTCGCCCTGCTGGCCGAGCGGGCGGCGGCCGGGCACGCGCCCACGCTGGCGGCACTGGACCGCGCGGGGCGGGCCCTGGGTCTCGCCCTCACGTCGGCCGTGCAGCTCGTCGATCCGGACGGTCTGGTCCTCGGTGGCGCCTACGCCGAGCTCGCCGACTGGCTGCTCCCGTCCGTACGCGCCGAGTTGGCGGCCCGGGTCACCGTGCGGCCCTGGGACCCGGAGGCGCTGCGTCCGTCCGGCCTGGGGCGGCGCGGACCGCTGCTGGGCGCGGCGCTGACGACGGTCCGTCGGATCATGGCGGACCCGACCCTGCTGCCCGTCGGCTGACCCGGGACCGGGCTGCGACGCCGGGGCACCGCCCCCCGGACCCGAGGCGACGGGCGCGGGGGCCGGAGGCCGGGGCCCGCGTCAGTTGTGCTCGACCACGACCGTCGCGTGCCCGTCCCCGGTGGTGACCCGTACGGGCCGCCGCGGGTGCGGTGGAGCGCCTCCCGGGCGGCGCCGTCGACCCGCTCGGCGACGACACCTTCCTCGACCCGGCCCGCCGCGCCCTGGACCGCCGCCTGGAACACGGCGGAGGCGGCACCGGCTGGAGCCTCGCCTGGGTCGCCGCGCTCGCCGCCCGCCTGGGCGACGGCCCGCTCGCCGGACACGCCGTCGAGCGTCTGCTCGCCACCTCGATCGCGCCCAACCTGCTCGACCTGCACCCTCCGCGGCTCTTCCAGATCGACGGCAACTTCGGCATCACCGCCGCCATCGCCGAGACCCTGCTGCAGAGCCACAAGGGCATCCTGCGCCTGCTGCCCGCACTGCCGCCGTCCTGGCCGGACGGCGACCGTGGCCTGCTGCGCTGCGCCGCCGGGCTCCCGCGCCGACCGCACCGACGGGCCGCACCGACGGGCCGCACCGACAGGCCGCGCGAGACCCTTCGCGAAGCCGTCCGCCCGTGCACCGCCGGTCAGAAGATGGACCAGCCGGTGTGGGTGGTGAGGGCGTCGAGCGCGGTGATGCCCGCGATCGAGTTGCCGTGGCCGTCGAGAGCCGGCCCCCAGGTGCAGAGCGTTCCGCGCCCCGGGATGACGGCCAGGATGCCCCCGCCGATGCCGCTCTTGGCGGGCAGGCCGACGCGGTGGGCGAACTCGCCCGCGGCGTCGTAGGTACCGCCGATCAGCATGACGGCGTTGACGCGCTTCGCCTCGCTGCGGGTGAGCAGCCGGGTGCCGTCGGCCCGTAGGCCGTGCCGGGCAAGGAACCCCGCGGCCAGGGCGAGGTCCCGGCAGCTCATGCTGAGGGCGCACTGCCAGAAGTAGTGGTCGAGGACGTCCGGGACGGGGTTGTCGAGGCGGCCGTGGTCGGCCAGCAGGTGGGCGAGGGCCGCGTTGCGGTGTCCGTGGTGGCTCTCGCTCCAGGCGACCTGGGCGTCGAAGTCGATGCGGGGATTGCCGCTCTCGGTGCGGAGGAACTCGCGCAGGGTTCCCCGGGAGTCCCCGGTGAGGGTGAGCAGCCGGTCGGTGATCACCAGCGCGCCGGCGTTGACGAAGGGGTTGCGCGGGATCGCGTTCTCCCGCTCCAGCTGGGCGAGGGAGTTGAAGGGCGACCCGGAGGGCTCCTTCCCCACCCGGGTCCACAGCGAGTCGCCGTCGGCGGCCAGGACCAGGGCAAGGGTGAACACTTTGGAGATGGACTGGATGGAGAACGGGACCTGCCAGTCCCCGGTGCCGCGCGACGGTTTGCGGGTGGCGGTGTCCGCGATCGCGAGGCCGAACCGGCGGGGGTCGACGGCGGCGAGAGCCGGGATGTACTGGGCGACGGTTCCCTCGGCCAGGACGGGGCGGACCGCGCGGTTGATGTGTTCGAACAGGTTCTCGTAGTCCATGCCGGCCCCCCCTCCGCGGGCGGGACGCCGTTGTCCGGCCCGGCATCAGCATGCGCCGGGGTGAGCGCGAGCGGAAGAGCACGGCCAGGAGGGCGGCCGGGCCACGGAGGGGCGTGACCCGGCCCGCACGGCCGGTTGCCTCGCCGGCGGGTGTCAGCCGAGGGCCGGGTAGTCGGTGTAGCCGGTCTCGCCGCCGACGTACATCAGGTGTGCGTCCCGGATCGGGTTGAGCGGTGCGCCGGTCTGCAGCCGGGTGACCAGGTCGGGGTTGGCCAGGAAGGCGCGGCCGAGGGAGACGAGGTCGGCACCCGCGTCCAGCAGGCGCTCGGCGGCGGCCCGGCCGCCGTCGGCGGGCAGGGGACCGGGCCAGGGGAGGGCCGGGTTCGCGATCAGCGGGCCGGACCAGGCGTCGCGCAGGGTGCGGAAGAGCGGCTGGTCCGGGTCGGCGAAGACGACGTGCAGATAGGCCGGACGGAGGTCGTCGAGGGCGTGGAGGAGCGCCGGGTAGACCTCGTCGACATCGTCCTCCGTCATGGAGTTGGCGGTGACGCCGGGGGCGATCCGCACGCCGACCCGTTCGGCGCCGATCGCCTCGGCGACCGCGCGGACCACCTCGACGGTGAGCCGGATCCGGTTGGCGACCGACCCGCCGTAGCCGTCGGTGCGGTGGTTGGTGTGGCGGGAGAGGAACTGGTGGAGCAGGTACCCGTTCGCGGCGTGGACCTCGACGCCCGCGAAGCCGGCGGCCACCGCCCGGCGCGCGGCGGCGGCGAAGTCGGCCACGGTGTCCCGGATCTCCTGCTCGGCCATCTCGCGCGGCACGACGTTCTCGCGGTGGCCGGACGGGGTGACGATCGTGCCGGGCAGCGGCACCGGCGACGGGGCGACCGGGTGGTGCCCGCTGGTCTCGGGGTGGCCGACCCGGCCGCCGTGCTGCAGCTGGAGGAACATCTGCCCACCCGCCGCCCGGACGGCGTCGGTCACGCGGCGCCACCCGGCCACGTGCGACTGGTCGTGGATCGCCGGGATGTTGGGGTAGGTGGCGCCCACCGCATTGGGGGTGGTGGCCTCCGCGATGATCAGTCCGGCCGACGCGCGCTGGGCGTAGTACGTGGCCATGATCGGGTCCGGTACGCCGTCGGCGCCCGCGCGGTTGCGGGTCATCGGTGCCATCACCAGGCGGTTGGCCAGCGGCAGGGTGCCGAGGCGGGTGGGCCGGAACAGCGGGGAGTCCGTGCCGGTGGCCTCGGTGGCCTCGGTGGCCTGGGACGGGCGGGCTGCGGTGTCCGTGCTCATGAGGGTGCTCCTTCGTGCTCGGTTGGTGCTGCCGACCGGTTCCTCCTGCCGACTGATCGAACGATCCCTCGACCCGCTTCGGGTCCGCTGACGGTTCGCTGACGGTCGTCCGGAAGCAGGTCCGCGGCGGGGTCGGAAGCGGGTCGGCGGCAGGGGCGGAAGCGGTCCGGCGGCCGACCGGGCCGATCGGCTGATGATCAACTCTGTGTAGGGTGCTGCCATGAGGTTCGGGGTGCTCGGCCCGTTGGCCGTGTGGGACGACGACGGTGTGCCCGTCCGGGTGCCCGAGACCAAAGTGCGCGCCCTGCTGGCCGACCTGTTGCTGCACGAGGGGCGGCCGGTGCCGGCTGACCTCCTGGTCGACGACATCTGGGGCGAGGCCGTGCCCGCCAACCCGGCCAACGCGCTCCAGGCCAAGGTCTCCCAGCTGCGCCGGGCGATCGGCCGCGACCGGGTGACCCACCAGCCGGCCGGATACCGGCTCCGGCTCGACGGGGGCGCCGCCGAGGTCGACGCCGACGGCTTCCGGGAGCTGGCCGGGCAGGCCCGCGGCGAGACCGACGCACGCGCCCGGGCGGCGGTGCTCACCCGGGCGCTGGCCCTGTGGCGCGGAGAGCCGTACGCCGACTTCGCCGACGAGGAGTTCGTCCGCCCGGCCGCCCAGCGCCTGGCCGAGGAGCGGCTCGCCGTCGTCGAGGAGCTGGCGGAGGCCCGGCTGGACTTCGGCGATCCGCTGCTGTTCGGCGAGGTGGCCGAGCTGGTGGACCGTCATCCCTTGCGCGAGCGCCTGCGAGCCGTACAGATGCGGGCCCTGTACCGGGCCGGCCGGCAGAGCGAGGCGGTCGCCGCCTACGGCGAGCTGCGGGCGCTGCTGGCCGAGGAGCTGGGGCTCGACCCGACGCCCGAGGTGGCGGCGCTGTACGAGGCGATCCTGCGGCAGGACGCCGTCCTCCGGCCTGCCGCCGTGGCGGAGCTCCGGCCCGCTCCGGCCCGCCCGCCGGTCGACTCCCCGAACAGCGGGACTGGGACTGGGACTGGGGCCGGGACCGACAGTGCTGTCGGAGGGGAGGCGGACCAGTGGGCCTTCCACGGTGCGGACCTGCCCGCCCCGCGGACCGCACTGGTCGGGCGCGGCCCCGCGCTGGAGGCCCTCGCCCGACTCGTCCGCACCGAGCGACTGGTCACGCTGACCGGCCCCGGGGGAGTGGGCAAGACGCGGCTCGCGCTGGCCCTCGCGCACCGCCTCGCGGAAGGTCCGGAGGCCGGTGCACCGGACGGGGTCCGGTTCGTCGAACTCGCGGCCCTGCCCGCCGATGCCGCCGACCTCGCCCAGGCGGTGGCCGCTGCGCTCGGTCTCCGCCAGGTCGCCGGACCGGCCGCGCACCGGGCCGGCCCCGTCCCGGCCTTGGCCGCTGTCCTGCGTGGCCGCCGGGTCCTGCTCGTCCTGGACAACTGCGAGCACGTCGTCGAGCCGGCCGCGGACCTCGTGGCGAGCCTGCTGGACGGCGCGCCGGGGCTGACCGTCCTGGCCACCAGCCGGGAGTCGCTGCGGCTGCCCGGCGAGGCGGTGTTCCCGGTGACCCCGCTCGATCCGGCCGCCGCCGCCCAGCTGTTCGTCGAACGCGCCGCGGCGGCCGCGCCCGGGTTCGTCACGCCCGCGGGGAACAACGGGGACGACGGGAACGACGGGGACAGCGGGAACGCCGGGCCGCGGGACGAGCGGCCGGGCGGCGAGGGGCCGGGCGGCGAGGGGCCGGCGGAGGACGGGGACGGGACGCGGGCCGCCGTGGCCGAGATCTGCCACCGCCTGGACGGCATCCCGCTCGCCCTGGAACTCGCGGCCACCCGGGTGCGGGCCATGGGAGTGCGGGAGCTGGCGGCCCGCCTCGGCGACCGGTTCCGGATCCTCGGCTCCGGGCAGCGCGGGCTCCCGGCCCGGCAGCAGACCCTGCGCGCGGTGATCGACTGGAGCTGGGACCTCCTCACCCCGCCCGAGCGCACCGTCCTGCGGCGGCTGGCCGTTCCCGTCGGGGGATGCACCCTGCCATCGGCCGAGGCGGTGTGCACGGGGTCCGGCATCGACGGTGACGACGTCCTCGACCTGGTCGGCCGGTTGGTCGACCGCTCGCTCGTCGAGGCCGTGCACGCCGGCGACGGTCCGCGCTACGACCTGCTCGAATCCGTCGCCGCCTACGCCCGCGACCGGCTCCACGAGTCGGGCGAGTTCCCGGACACCGCGGCGCGCCACGCCGGGTACTTCCGGGAGCTGGCCGCACAGGCCGGAGCCGGGCTGCGCGGACCTGGGCAACGGCTCCAACTCGCGCGGCTGGACGCGGAGTCCGCCAACATCCGGGCCGCCCTCGACCACCTCGTGCGGGTCGGCGACCAGGACGGCGCCGCCCGGACGGCCGCCGCCCTGTGCCCCTGGTGGCTGCTGCGCGGCCGCCTCCACGAGGCCCGGCGCACGCTCGCCGCCGTCCTGGCGGCCCTCGACGGTCCCACGGCCACGCCCACGCTCACGGCCACGCCCGCGCCCACCGCTCCCGCCTCCGCCGCGGCCCTCGCCGAACTGCGCCTGCTGCACGACGCGTTCGCCATGCTCACCGGCCACCGGCCGCCCGAGCGGGACTGCCCCGAGGCGGAGATCGACGACCCGCTGCGGCGCGGCCGGGCACTCTGGCTGTTCGCCTACGGCCTGCACCACGCGGGTGACCCGGACGCGGCGGAAGCGGTCGGAACCCGTGCCCTGGACCACTGCGCCGCCGCCGGCGACCGCTGGGGCACCGCCGCTGCGCGCGCCCTGCTGGCCCGCACCGCGCTGGCCGCCGGGGACCTCGTGGCGGCCCGCCGCAACGGCCGCGCCGCCGCCGAGGAGTTCCATGAACTCGGCGACTCCTGGGGCGAGTTGCAGTCCGTGCCGCCGCTCGCCGCACTCGCCGAGATCGAGGGTGACTACGCCGCCGCCGAGGCCCGCCACGCCGCCGGGCTGCGCCTCGCGGAAGAGCTCGGCCTGGCTGTGGAAGCCTCCGCCTGCCTCGCCGGCCTGGGCCGCCTCGCACTTCTCACCGGCGACTGGGAACGGGCCCGACTGCTCCACGAACGGGCCCGCCGTGCGGCGGCCGAGCAGGGACACGTCTTCGGCGAGGTCTTCGCGATCATGGGACTCGCACTCGGCGCACGCCGCGCCGGCGACCTCGACGACGCGGAACGCCACCTCAGGGCGATGCGGGACGACTACCCGTCGTCGACCGCGGGACGGCACATGATCGAGGTGGAACTCGGTTTCGTCGCCGAACTGCGCGGCCTGCCCGCGGAGGCCGCGGCCCACCAGGCGCGCGGCCTGGCGCACGCCCGGCAGTTGGCCGAGCCGCGCGCCCTCGCCCTCTCCCTGGAGGGCACCGCCGGCGCGGCCGCGGCCGCCGGTGGCACCGAGGGGTTCACCCGGGCGGCGCTGCTCCTCGGTGCCGCCGACGTCGCCCGCCGCAGCGCCGGCGGCCCGCTTCCGTCCGGCGAGCGCGCGGACGTGGACCGGATCACCTCGGCGGTCCGCACAGCCCTCGGCGCGGCAGGCTTCGCCGCCGGCTTCGACGAGGGCACGTCCCTCTCCCTCCAGGCTGCCGTCCGGACCGCCACCGGGGCCTGAACGGTCCGCCGTCCCCCCGTCGGCCCGGCGAGGCGTCAGGCGCGGTCGGCGGCGGGTCGGTGGCAGGTCGGTGACGGGTCGGTGACGGGTCGGTGACGGGTCGTTCGGGTGGGAGGCCGCTTCTCCCACGGGGTGTCGTGCTCGCGGCATGTTCCTGACGATCACAACCCTGGACCCCGCCGGAGGCGGGCCAGTACGGTGGGCGCGCCGCTGGGAGCCCGCCCCTGAACGCGCCTTCGGGCTGTCCCTTCTCGGGCTGCTCGACCGTGCGCGCAGCAGCGACGGCGAGAGCTGACCAGCGCTCGAAGTCGGATTGCACCGGGACGCCCGACAGGGCCGGTTCCGGTGTCGTGGCAGGTTCGGAGGGGGATCGACAATGGCGTCGGCGGGCACGTTCGGGATCGGCCTGGTTCATCGGGCGTTCGAGGAGACGGCGAGACGGGCTCCGGACGACATCGCCGTGGTGGCGGGGGCGGTCCGGACCACCTACGGGGAACTCGACCGGCGGGCCGGTGCGGTGGCCCGCGAGCTGCGCCGGTCGGGGGTCCGGCGGGGTTCGCTGGTGGGCGTGTGCCTGGAGCGGGACGAGTGGTTGGTCCCCGCGCTGCTGGGAGTCTGGAAGGCCGGTGCGGCGTACGTGCCGCTGGATCCGGCGTACCCGGCGAGCCGGTTGGAGTTCATCGCCGCGGACGCCGGGATCTCCCGTCTGGTCTCCTCGGCGGCCGTCCTCCGGCGCTGCGGCGACGTCCTCCGGGCCACCGGCGTCGGCGTGCTGGACGTCGGGACGGTGGGTTCGGGCGGCGACGAGCAGGCCGACGGCGCGGACGGCGAGGGCGAGCCGACGGACGCCGCGTACGTGATGTACACCTCGGGCTCGACCGGTCGGCCCAAGGGGGTGGTGGTCGAGCACCGCAATGTGGCGGCCCTGCTGCAGTGGGAGTCGTCCGTGTACTCGGCCGACGAGCTCCGCGGGATGCTGGCCGCGACCTCGGTCTGCTTCGACCCGTCGGTGACGCAGCTGTTCCTCCCGCTGCTCTGCGGCGGGACGGTGATCCTGGCCGAGAACCTGCTCGCGCTGTCCGCCCTTCCCGCGCGGGACCGGGTCACGATGGTCTACGGGACGCCGTCCGCGCTGGCCGCGCTGGTACGTGAGCCGCTGCCGGCGGGCGTGCGCACCGTCCGCGCGGGCGGCGAACCGCTCACCCGGGCCCTGGCGGACCGGATCCACGCCAACGCCGGTGTACGACGGGTCGTCCAGAGCTACGGCCCGACCGAGTGCACCGTGAGCTGCGTGACGCACGAGGTGCCCGCGGCCGGACGGGCGGAGCCGCCGATCGGGTCGCCCTACGCGCGGAGCGGACTCTCGGTGCGCGACGACGCCGGAAACCCGCTGGGAGACGGCGAGACCGGGGAACTCTGGGTGTCCGGTCCGCTGGTCGGCAGGGGCTATCTGGCCAGGCCGGAGCTGACGGCCGAACGGTTCGTCACGGACGCCGCCGGAGTCCGGCACTACCGGACCGGTGACCTGGTGCGGCGGGTCGACGGGCTGCACCACTTCGCCGGGCGGATCGACGACCAGGTGAAGGTCCGCGGCTTCCGGATCGAGCTGGGCGAGGTCGAGGCGACGCTCGCGGGGCATCCGGCCGTCCAGCACGCCGTGGCCCTGGCACCGGCCGACGAGGACGGCACCCGGCTCCTCCTGGCCTACGCGGAGTCGGCCGACCGGACGCTCACCGAGGCGGGGCTCCGGTCCTGGCTGCGGGACAGGCTGCCGGACCACCTGGTCCCCTCCCGGATCGCCGTCCTCGACCGGCTGCCCGTCGGACCGACCGGCAAGACCGATCGCGCCGCGCTGGCCGCGCTGGCGTTCGGCCGCGCCGTCGACACCGAGTACGCCGCCCCGCGCACCGGCACCGAGCAGCGGATCGCGGAGACCGTCGCCGGTGTCCTCGGCCTGGGTGCGGCGGAGGTCGGCATCCACGACGATTTCGGGGCGCTCGGCGGGCACTCGCTGGCGGCCGCCCGCGTCTGCGCCGTCCTGGGCCGCGAGTTCGGCACGGCCGTCTCGCTGACGGACTTCCTCGCCGCGCCCACCGTCGCCGGACTCGCCTCACTGTTGCGGGCCGGGTCGGCCGACCGCCCGGGCAGCGCACCGGAACCCGCGCTGGTCCGTCACACCGGGCGGGACAGCTACCCGCTGACGGCCGCGCAGCAGGGGATGTGGCTGCTGCGGCAGATCGGCTCCGGCGAGCGCGCCACCACCATCGCCTTCCGGCTGCGCCTGCGCGGACTGCCGGGCACGGCGCGGCTGCGGGCCGCGTTGGACGCGGTGGTCGAGCGGCACGAGGTGCTGCGCAGCGTCGTGCTGGCGGGTGGTGCGGTAACTGGTGGCGTGGTGCCCGGTGCCGTGGTGGATGCCTCCGGTCGGGCGGTCGACGAGGAACCGGTCGCCTCGGTCCGCCCGCCCGCCCCGGTGCCGTTCGAGGAGCACGATCTCCGGGGAGTGTCCGGGGCGGAGCAGGTGAAGCAGGCGGCCGAGCTGACGCGCGCGGCCGCGAGCCACGCGTTCGACCTCGCCACCGAGACACCGCTCCTGCGGGCCGCGCTGCTCCGGCTCGACGAGGACGAGGCCGAACTGGTCGTCGTGACCGACCATGTGGCGTTCGACGGCTGGTCGATCGGTGTGCTGATGTCCGAGCTGGTCGACAGCCTGGCGGGGAGGGCGGACGACCGGTCCGGCAACGGTGCGGGCCTCGCGCCGCCGCCCGTCCAGGTCGGCGACATCGCGCTGCACGAGCGCGCGCTCGCCGCCGGGCCCGACCGGGTCGAGGAGCTGCGGGCCTTCTGGGCCCGGGAGCTGGCGGACGCCGTCCCGCCGCACGACCTCCTCCCCGCTGAGTCTGCGGGCCCCGGTCGCCCGGGCGGCGAACGGCTGGCCCGTCCCCTCGGCGCCGGGACGGCGGCCCTGCTGCGCGAGCTCGCCGCCGACTGCGGATCCACTCCGTTCGCGACCTTCCTGACCGCGCTCGGCGTGCTGGTCGCCGGTCTCACCGGCCGGTCCGACGTCGTCCTCGGCGCAGCGGTGGCGCACCGGGCGCACCCCGAGCTGGAGGCGGTGGTCGGGCCACTGGTCGGGATCAGCCCGATCAGGCTGAGGCTGGCGGAGGGGGAGTCCTTCCGGAGCGCCGTCGGCCGCGCGGCTGCCACCACCGCCCGGGTCATGGACCACCCGGGGTTCACCGTGCAGGACGCCTTCGAGGCGGCCGGCATCGAGCACCCCCGGGGCACGATGGGCACGCCGGTCGTGCTCTCGCTCCAGCCGGCCGGCCTTCCGGTGGCGGTGGAGCACGAGGGCGTCCGGCTGGAACTGCTCGGTGAGGCGACCGGCGGCGGGACGCAGGCACCGCTGACCGTGTTCGTCAACGAGACGGTGCAGGGGCCCGAGCTCCGGATCGCCTACGACGCGGACCGGTTCGGCCCGGCCGATGCCGAGGCGTTCGCCGACCGGCTGCTGCGGATCCTGTGCGCCGCGGCGGCCGATCCGGACCTTCCGCTGTCGGCCCTGGAGTTGGTGAGCGCGGCGGAGCGGGCCGAGCTGCTCGCCGCCGGCACCGGGGTGCCGCTGCCGACCGACGGTCCGCCGACCGTGGTGGCGGCCGTGCTCGAACAGGCCGCCCGGCGGCCGACGGCGGTGGCCACCTCCGACTCGGCGGGCGAAGTCGGTTACGCGGAACTGGCCGAACGGTCCCGGCGCGTGGCCGAGGCCCTGCTCGCGGCGGCGCCGTTCGAGTCCGAGGTGGGGCCGGCGGCCGGACCCGAGGCAGAACCGGCGACGTCGTTCACCGTCGGGGTCTGCCTTCCCCGCGACCGCTACCTGCCCGCGGCCCTGCTCGGCGTCCTGCGAGCCGGTGCGGCCTACGTCCCCCTGGAGCCGGACCAGCCCGTGGAACGGCTGCGCGCCCAACTCGCCGACTCCGGCGCGACCGTCGTCATCGCCGCCGGGGAGACCCTCGCGCTCGCCGGTGAACTGGCCGGGACGATCGGTGCCGGCGTCCTCGATCTGGGCGGCCCGGGCAGCCCCGGGCCCGTGTGGGTGCACTTTGCAAAGTGCGCAGCGCACTTTGCAAAGTGTTCGGGGACTTTGCAAAGTCCACCCGCGGGGCCGGTGACGCTGCCCGAGACGGCGCCCGAGGGGCTGGCCTATGTGCTGTACACCTCCGGTTCGACCGGCCTGCCCAAGGGCGTGGAGGTCACCCACGCGAACCTGGCGGCCTTCGTGGCCGCGATGCGGATCACGCCGGGCGTCCGGCCCGACGATGTGATGCTCGGGCTCACCTCACCGGCCTTCGACGTGTTCGGGTTCGAACTCTGGGTCGGCCTGGCCTGCGGGCTCCGGCTGGCGATGCTGGACCGGGAGGCCGCGGTGGACGGGTATGCCGTCGCGCGGTTCATCGACCGGGCCGGGGTGACGCTGATGACCGCCACACCGACGACGCTTCGGATGCTGGTCGCCGCCCAGTGGTCCGGGCCGGGGGTGCGCGTCGTCAGCATCGGCGAGCCGATGGACCCCGGGCTGGCGGGCGAACTCCTGGCACGGACGGGCGAGTTGTGGAACGCCTACGGGCCCACCGAGAGCACGGTCTACTCGACCCTGGCACAGGTGGGGACTCCCGTCGGCGAGGCGGTGCCGATCGGCCGCCCGCTGGCCGGTGAGACGGCCTATGTGCTGGACGCCATGGGCCGGTTGGTGCCACCGGGAGTGACCGGCGAGCTGTGGATCGGCGGTGCGGGCGTCGCCAGGGGCTACCGCAACCGGCCCGACGCGACCGCGACGGCGTTCGCCGCGGACCCGTTCGCACCCGGCGGGAGGCGCTACCGAACCGGCGACCTGGCCCGCTGGCGGCCCTGGGGGTCCCCCCGGCCGGAGGCTGGGGGAGGGTCCCCCCGGCCGGAGACCGGGGGAGCCACCCTCGAATTCCGGGGCCGCCGCGACCAGCAGGTGAAGCTGCGCGGCCACCGGGTCGAACTCGGCGAGATCGAGACCGCCCTGCGCACCGAACCGGCGGTGCTGGACGCGGCCGTCGTGCTCCTCGGCGCCGGGGCGGACGCCCACCTGGTCGGCTACCTCGCGCTGGGCCCCTCGGCGGCGACCGCCTTCAGCACGCTCGCGGTCGAGGAGCGCCTGCGCGCCCGCGTCCCGGACCACATGGTGCCCCGGCGGTGGGTCGTGCTCGACGCCCTGCCCCTGACGGCCTCGGGCAAGGTGAACCGGGGTGCCCTCCCCGCGCCCGGGCTCGAATCAGGTCGCGAATCCGGCCGTGAACCCGGTCGCGACCGGATCGCCCCGCGCACCGATGCCGAGCTGCTGGCGGCCGAGGTGTGGGAGGCCGTGCTCGGTGTCGCCGAAGTCGGCGCCCACGACGACTTCTTCGCGCTCGGCGGGCACTCGCTGGCGGCCACCCGGGTCGCGGGCCGGCTGATGGCGGCGCTGGACCTCGCCGTGCCGGTGCGGCTGCTGTTCGAGCACCCGGTCCTGGCCGACTTCGCCGCCGGTCTGGAGGCGCTGCTGCTGGCCGACCTCGTCGCATCGCCCGACCTCGTCGCATCGCCCGGTCCCGTCGACTCGCCCGCATCGCCCGACCTCGCCACCCCCGCCTCCCACCC